>JAQVJP010000131.1 GCA_028695145.1 Eubacteriales bacterium | reverse complement strand
GCTCAGATGCTAATTGACCAGTTCATCGGTGCGTTGCCACGTTTTCTCAAAGAACGTTTGCAGTTGGTTGCGTGATTATATTCATTTTTCAAGGTTCATCACCACTTCTGTGGTGGGAAAGTTGAGTAAATAACTAATTGAAATAAATACTAATCTATCAAATCCTATCTTATCTATGGATTGGATGTGGATAAGGTGAATGACAGACGAATATATTTACTATAATAGTAAGAGCAGTCATTGTGACAAAGACTGCTCCCATTTCTATATTACATAAAATTACTATCACCGGATAGAGGACACAAAAAATAAAAATACAATTGCTAATTACATAGCCAACGCTTCATTTCTTACTAACTCATTGAAATAATTAGTAGATTCAGTAAGTGTCAACACTTTAGCACCACTGTTCTTTAAGATTTCAATTGCAGCTGTTACTTTCTTATCTGCTACATTTTCAGAATCGAAAATTATGATAGTTCCCATATTATCTTTCATTTCATCAGCAATTTGAGCCCATGCTCTGACATAATAAATAGCTTTGCTCATATCTTTATTCTCAAAACTAAAATTCTTAATTCCGTAGGATTTTATGTTTTGTGTGAACACAAGATCATAATTAACTGTTTCGTTGTATACTCCATATACTGATTCATCCGTAAACGAAATATTTTTTGCTTTCAAAATTTTCTTGATGAAAAGCTTCTGATCCTGTATTGATGGTCTTTTATTCTTTGCATAATCAAAACGCAAATACATTCTTTTGGTTTGCTCAATTAACTCTTCTACAGAATCATTTGCTTCAACTCTAGTTACCGAAGAAAAGCTAAACTCATTTGTAAAATCTCTGATAAAATCTCTCCAGTTTGTTTGGCTAAACAAACCCGGCTCTACCTGCTCCTTTATTCCCTTCATGTAGAGTTTAAAGAAGTCAATATCAAGATCATCGTCGAAAGAAGTAATTCTTCGCCAGTTCTTTGTGTGTTCAAATAAGCGCTCGTCAGATTCAGGCACATTAAACAAAACACCCACATTGATTTTCTCTCCACTAATAATAGATGGACTATATGTAAGCACTGAATACTCTATAAAATTCATAATCTCACCTACCATTCCCAGAATTCATTATAGCATTACATATCTCTTCAAAACGTAACGATCTGCTTACCAGAAACTCCTCTAATGCATTACACATGTTTTGAGGCGGAAGGATATTTTCAGGTGTGTCATGTATAATATCATGAATCAACTCACTTTTAAACAAAGGAAATTTTTCTTTAGCCACAGTTTCGATATCATAACGATCTCTATATTTTGCATTAAAAAACCAGCTATATACTTCTGAATTCTCACGCAGGATTGTATTATCGGATGAAATTGATCCTGAACTTATCAATTCAAGGTCTCTCTCAGTCCAATCAGCAGTATCAGAAAATACATGGGAATGATCAATGATATACATTTTTTTATCCTTGAAATTAAACAAAATGTTTCCGGGATTTCTATCGGCGTTATATATCCAATGGTCAAAAAGCAGTAAAGATCCAAAGACATTGATATTCTCAACACTACTAATGATATTTGGCAATAATCTAGCTGCAGGAGTCACAACTGTTGAACAAAAACATATTCCTTTACACCTATCATCAAGTGGAATCTGCAAGACTGTTTTGTCATCAATAATGCCCCAGAAAGCTTCCGGTATAGGCAAATCAAAAAGTTTAGCTAAATTATACGAAACCCATTCATTGAATAACACTCGATTACCTTCACAGTTGTTAAAGGTCTTTAAAAAAACAGACCTTCCGTCATCTGTCATAGCCTTTAATGGTACCGTACATCCATTAGCCTGCTGTTCAATAATTTTGCCTATGTGATAGATTTCCACATTCATCCACCTTAATAATCTAATAATGATTACTTATTAAAATAATACACTAATCACATTTTAGAAACAAACAAATATCGGCTTATCTGAAATTGCTCAACACTAATAACTTGAAATCGATTAAACATACCATCTCATTTTTCCCCCATACAAAATTGTCATTTCACAATCTGAGGGCTATAATGATAACAATATTAATAACCGACTAACTCTTCCTTGCCTAAATTTTGATTAAACGAGGGCGTTTTATATGAAAATTAGCTACAAACCACTCTGGCGAACCCTGGTTGAGCATAACATGATGAAAAAAGATCTCATGAAGGCTGCTCATCTGACCAGTAATCACATCGCCAATATGGGGAAAGGTCAGCATATATCCATGGGTACACTGATCAGGATCTGTGAGGCACTGGACTGTGATATCAAGGATGTCATTGAGCTTGTCCCTGAATAGCATACGTACCAGGCATTCAAACATATTTGCAAAATATATCAACTTGATTTTTGAGGTGAAAAATGGCTGACAACAGGAAAGAACAAGAACGCGCGGAACTCCACAGAATGATCTGGGGTATCGCCAATGACTTGCGCGGCAGCGTCGACGGATGGGATTTCAAACAATATGTTCTGGGTATGCTGTTTTATCGCTACATATCAGAAAACTTGACACTCTACATCAACAGCGGTGAGCACGAAGCCGGTAATGGCGGCTTTAATTATGTTGATCTATCTGATGAAGATGCAGAAGTTGCCCGTACCGATCTGGTTCAGACAAAAGGGTTCTTCATCCTGCCGAGCGAGCTGTTCCAGAATGTTCGTAAAAAAGCTCCTACTGATGACAATCTAAACGAGACACTGGAAAAAGTCTTCCGCAATATTGAGGGCTCTGCTCAAGGCAGCGTCAGCGAAGATGATTTCAAAGGTCTGTTCGATGATATCGATGTCAATAGCAATAAGTTGGGCGGCACCGTCGCCAAGCGCAACGAGAAGCTGGTTAAGCTACTGAATGGCATAGGGGAGCTGAAGCTTGGTGATTACAAGGACAACACGATTGATGCTTTTGGCGATGCGTACGAGTACCTGATGGGTATGTACGCCTCCAATGCCGGCAAAAGCGGCGGTGAGTACTACACACCACAAGAGGTCAGCGAGCTGCTAACACGTATCACACTGGTAGGTAAGACGGAAGTTAATAAAGTCTATGATCCGGCCTGCGGATCAGGCTCGCTATTGCTTAAATTCGCCAAGATTCTGGGAAAAGAAAACGTCAGGCAAGGATTCTATGGCCAGGAAATCAATATCACGACTTACAATCTCTGTCGCATCAATATGTTTCTACATGATATTGACTTTGACAAATTTGATATTGGCCACGGTGATACACTAACTGATCCTCTGCATTGGGATGATGAACCCTTCGAGGCGATTGTCTCGAATCCGCCTTACTCTATCAGGTGGGAGGGCGACGCCAATCCTCTCTTGATCAATGATCCGCGTTTTTCACCAGCTGGCGTTCTGGCACCAAAGTCAAAGGCTGATCTGGCTTTTATCATGCACGCTTTATCCTGGCTCTCAACCAGCGGTACAGCAGCGATCGTTTGCTTCCCTGGTGTCATGTACCGCGGCGGTGCTGAGAAGAAAATCCGCAAATACCTGATCGATAACAACTATGTCGATTGTGTGATCCAGCTGTCTGATAATCTCTTCTTCGGTACAAGTATCGCTACATGCATTATGGTTCTGAAAAAATCAAAGTCAGAGAATAAAACACTGTTTATTGACGCTTCAAAAGAATCAGTCAAAGTCACCAACAATAATAAGCTGACTGAGACTAACATCAAAAAGATACTCGATGCCTATGCAGAAAAATCAGACAAAGAGCATTTTGCCAGGCTCGTACCGAATGATGAAATTGCCGAACAAGACTACAACTTATCTGTATCAACTTATGTTGAGCAGAAAGATACACGTGAGGTCATCGACATTATAAAGCTTAATGTTGAAATTAAGGAGATTGTCGCCCGCGAGCAAATTCTAAGAGAAGAAATCGACAAGATCATCGCGGAGATTGAGGTGGACGCATGAATAAAGAGTTTCAGTTTCTAATCTATCGGTCTGCAGAAGAAGATGCGTCTATTAACGCAGTCATAAAAGACGAAACAATTTGGCTTACACAAAAATCAATGTCAGAGCTTTTTGACGTGCAAATACCAGCGATTAGCAAGCATCTGCAAAACATATATGATGAAAATGAACTTAAAAAGGAAGCAACTATTTCCAAAATGGAAACAGTTCAAATTGAAGGTGAAAGAAACGTCAAACGAAGTGTTGATTTTTATAACCTTGATGCCATTATTTCAGTTGGATATCGTGTCAACTCAAGAAAAGCAACTCATTTCCGTATCTGGGCAACCAGCGTATTGAAGGAATACATGACCAAAGGGTTCGCGCTTGATGATGACAGACTTAAACAAGGTAAAACTGCTTTTGGTAAAGACTACTTCCGTGAACTGATGGAACGTGTTCGTTCAATCAGAGCAAGTGAGCGTCGTATGTGGCAGCAAGTAACAGACATCTTTGCTGAATGCAGCATTGACTATGATAAGGATTCCAAGGTGACACAAGACTTCTACTCAATGGTCCAGAACAAGTTCCACTATGCCATTACCGGCCAAACAGCTGCCGAAATTATCTACTCAAAAGCTGATAAAGATCAAGCAAACATGGGACTTACTACTTGGAAAAATGGTCCGGATGGACGCATACTGAAATCTGATGTCACAATTGCAAAAAACTATTTGAGCGAAAAAGAAATACGGCGATTGGAACGAACCGTTTCGGCATATTTCGATTATGTTGAGGATCTGATAGAACGCGAGAACGTCTTCACAATGGAGGATTTTTCCGCAAGCATAAACAAATTTCTGTCCTTCAGAGAATACAAAATTTTGCCGGATAAAGGTGTGTTTGGCAAGATAAATTTCCCCCAGTTCGGAAGTTAATAATTCCCCCACCCCGAGACTAATAGCTACTGCATCTTAGAGTGCTGCAAACGGTAACTCTGACCTTCGTGCATCAGCAATAATCCATGGTGCACCAGGCGGTCAAGAATAGCCGTTGTCAGCTTCTGGTCATAGAAAATGGTATTCCATTCATCAAATGGTAGATTTGTCGTAATAATCACGCTCCTCTTTTCATAACAGTCAGATATAGCTTCAAAAAGCAGCTGCGTGCCAACTCTTTCAAAAGGGATATATCCCCATTCGTCCAAAATCAAAACATCTGCCTTTTCGAGCCTCTTCCAGAACTTGTTCTCAGTTTTATTGGCCTTAGATTGAGCCAGAAGATTAACAAGCCTACTTGTTTTGAAGTATATAACCCTGTAGTCACGCTTACAGGCTTGCATCCCTATAGCAATCGCCAAATGTGTCTTCCCGGTACCAGGTCGCCCATATAGAATCAGGTTTTGCTTTTTGCTTGCAAATTCACACGAGCAGAGCGAATCAATTGTAACAGTGTCCGGCAAAGTTATATTAGAGAAATCAAAAGTATCAATACCCTTTATCAGATCAAACTTAGCCTGCTGGATATAACGATTGCGCCTTTCTATCTCCCTGCTACGTACTGCTTCATTCAATATTTTTATCAGGAAATCTTCATTGCTGCTCGCCTCTATTTCTGAATAGACTTCTGAAATATGCGATCCTAATCTTAATTGCCTACACAGTTTTTGAATTATTTCTTTTTGCATGCTGTGCCTCCCATAAGCCCGGCATAAGCCGAGAAATCAAAATCGTAATCAATGAGCTTAGGAAGATGCTCCGGTACTTCATTTTTGGGTATCTGTCCAGGTCTATTTAGAACATATGAGTAAGCTGCAATGAGTGAATCGGCATCTTTGGTGCTTTTACCGCCTCATAATGTCCGTAGATAACCGAACTATAATGACACAAAACTACCGAACAAGCTGACCATGATAATTTCAAGAAAAGGCGCCGATCAAGGCGCCTTAAGTATGAATCAGGGCAACTCAGTTTCCAGCACGAATCTTACCATGTGATCATCTATAATCTTCTTGTGCTGTTGCTGCCCGTAGAGCA
>JAQVJP010000130.1 GCA_028695145.1 Eubacteriales bacterium | reverse complement strand
ATCATCAGGGAACGAATGAATATGGCAACAAACCTGCTGAAGAATCCTAATATCAGCATATCTTCAATTGCAGCCGAGGTAGGCTATAGCAATTACTCATACTTTGTTTCCACCTTCAAGAAGATTTATGGCTTGACACCAACACAATATCGCGAAAAATTGCTGTAATGTCGCTTATTTGAAATCGCAGGTCTGTAAAATCTATATTTTAAGAATTTGTGCCGTGTTATGTTTTCAGTATCAAACCGGCATTGCCGAAAATAAACACGGAGGGATTATCATGAAAAGATTGCTAATTGTTTTGCTGATCGCAGCACTCTGCTTATCTCTTGCTGCCTGTGGGGGCGGTGATACAACAAGCGGAAGTGGAACTACAACTACCGCAGGCGACAGTTCAGATGAGGGAAGTGAAACAACTCCCACAGAAGAAGATGTTTATGAAGTTATCATGCAGTTCCCAACACTTGGAACAACTCCGGAAGATCTCCAACTGGTAGAAGACGCTATCAATGAGAGAACCATTCCAGAAATCGGAGTAAAAGTAAAATTCTATCCGGTAAGCGCGTTTGAGCTCAACAGCACAACTAACCTGATGGTTTCAACAGGTGAGAAACTTGATCTAATGATGAGCCTGTTCGAAAATGGTGTAGGCAGCTATGTTAACAAGGGTATCCTGATCGAGCTTGATGATCTGGTAAGAGAATACGGTTCAGGCATTGTAGCGGCTGAGGGTGCTGCCCTAACAGGTGGCTATTTTGACGGAAAACTGTACGCCATTCCAAGTGAAGAAAAAATGGGACGTGTAAAAGGTTTTCTGGCAAGAAAAGATTTACTCGAAAAATATAATATTGAGTATGATCCCAACAAGGTCTATTCCTTCGAAGAGCTAACTGAAATCTTCGCAACGGTAAAAGCCGGTGAAGGCGATAGATTCTATTGCGTAGCTATTAATAGTGGAGAAGAACCAGCATTCACATATTCCGCTACTACTGATTATCTCGGTTCCTCAATGGGTTCCGGCGTTCTCATGAATTATGGTGTCGATACAACCGAGGTAACAAATTATTTCGAAACTGAAGATTTCAAAACTGATGTGGAAATCGCACGTGAATGGTTTGAGAAGGGCTACTTCTCGCCAGATTGCAACACAACAACAGAGTCAGCTTATAATCTGGTTCAGACTGGAAACTACTTAGGCGCTTTTAACAATTGTGAGCCGGACATTGTTGGCAACTGGGTAAGTATGGGTCAGGATTTCCTGGGCACAGATTTCGTACCGCTCTATACAACAGAAGCTTCCGCTATGACGCAGTTTTATCAGATGTCCATGTGGGGTATCCCCATCACCTGTGAAAATCCTGAAAAAACTATGCAATGGCTGAATATGCTATATGCAGATCAGGAAATAGTCAACCTTGTATACCGTGGTATTGAAGGCAAGCATTGGCAGTTTGTAGAAGGCAGCGAAACTGTAGTTGAATACCCAGAAGGTATTGATATGACCAATACTCCATACATCGCGATCCTCAATGTATGGGGTGATAAACTAAAAGACTATGTCATGGCTCCGTTTGATGAAACTTACTATGAGATGATGCATGCGTTTAATGATTCAATCAAGGAAGAATATACATCAGACGCACTGGGCTATTGTTTTAACAGTGAACCGGTAAAAACTCAATTTGCCGCTGTTCAGGATGTAATTAGTCAGTATCAAGTCAGTCTCGGTATGGGTGTTGTAGATCCAACTGTTGTTCTTCCCGAGTTCCAACAGGCTCTCAAAGCTGCCGGTATCGAAGAAATCATCGCGGAAAATCAGAAGCAGTTCGATGAATGGATTTCAAATCAATAATTATACTTTTTGATTTATGTGACGGGGGAGACTACTGGGAGTGCCCGTAGTCTCCTCATTATTAAGAGGAGAACCAAAATGGAAGCATCAGCTTCAAGAAGCGAAATAAATGCTCAGAATAAAAAACGCAGAAAAACAAGCTGGCGTCAGTATATTCCATTCTATGTTATGGCTCTGCCAGGTGTTATCTATATGATCTGTAATAATTATCTGCCTATGGGCGGCATAATTATCGCTTTTAAGAATATGAATTTTAAGAAAGGTATATGGGGCAGTGACTGGGCTGGATTCGATAATTTTAAGTTTTTGTTCGCGTCTCAGGATGCCTGGACAATAACCAGGAACACGCTGCTGTATAACTCTGCATTTATCGTTTTGGGAACGGTGCTATCCATAGCTGTTGCTATTCTAATAAACGAAGTAAAAAATAAAACCGCTTCTAAAATGTACCAGAGTCTGATACTTTTACCGTTTTTAATGAGCTGGGTAATTGTTAATTACCTTGTGTTCGCTCTGCTGTCTGCTGAAACGGGATTGCTAAACAACAGTATTCTCAATGCTCTCGGTAAACCGGCAGTGTCATGGTACAACGAGAAACAATATTGGCCATACATACTTATAATCAGCAATATGTGGAAGACCATCGGCTATTCGATGATCATTTATCTTAGCAGTATCGTTGGAATCAGCCAGGACTATTATGAAGCCGCATCCATAGATGGTGCCTCAAAATGGCGTCAGACATGGGCGATTACCATACCGCTGCTTAAACCGACAATTATCACATTATTCATCTTATCAGTTGGTAGAATATTTTACTCCGACTTCGGTCTGTTTTACCAAGTGCCCAGAAATAGCGGAACACTCTACAGTGTGACCAGAACGATTGATGTATATGTTTACAATGCGCTGATGCGAAATAGTGACTTCGGTATGTCGAGTGCTGCCAGTGTCTATCAGTCTATTGTAGGATTTACGCTCGTGCTTGGAGCCAACTTATTAATAAGAAAACTAAGCAGAGAAAACGCTCTGTTTTGAGGAGGTTGAGTATGAATTTCAAATTAGATGAAACAAGAGTCTGGCAATACTCAGCCCATATTGTCATGATATTTTTATCAGTCTGTGCGTTGATGCCTTTTATTCTTCTATTCATAGCTTCTTTTACCGACAACACAACAGCTATGGTAAACGGCTACTCATTTTTCCCTGAGAAATGGAGCCTTGACGCATACCAGTACATCACAAGAGAATGGCGTACAGTTGGTCAGGCTTATATAATGACTATACTTGTTACTGTCATAGGAACTGCTGGCAGTTTGGCGATTACAAGTATGTTCGCATACGCTATCAGCAACAGGAATTTGCCAGGAAGAAAACTACTCTCTTTTATGAGTATTTTTACCATGCTTTTTAACGGCGGTATTGTCTCGTCATACTATGTCTATTCTTCAGTTTTCCAGATAAAAAACACAATCTGGGCTCTGATAATACCCAACCTGCTGATGAACGCTTTTACCGTTATGCTGGTAAGAAACTATTTTGCCAACAGCGTAAGCCCAAGCATCACTGAAGCTGCCAGAATCGACGGAGCAGGTGAGTTCAGAATCTTCGCACGCATCATGCTGCCGCTGTCAGTACCGATACTGGCAACAATCGGACTAATGGGTGCCATCGCGTATTGGAATGATTGGACCAACGGCTTATATTTCCTGACAGAGAGGGACGGCGGACATCTGTACACTGTGCAGCTTGTGCTGAACAGCATCAACGAGAATATCAATTTTCTGGCGAATAATTCACAGATAACCGCGAGCGCAGGTCGAATGGAGCTGCCATCAACTACTATACGTATGGCTATCGCCGTTATTGGTATACTGCCTATCATCCTTGCTTACCCGTTCTTCCAGAAATACTTCATCAAGGGAATTGCGCTCGGTGGCGTGAAAGAGTAATATTCTATGTTTAGTAAAATAGTAATGACCAAAAGCGGCAAAATACAGGGCGTAGAGCAGGATGGACAAATAGCTTATTTAGGAATTCCGTACGCCAAGCCACCGGTTGGCTCTCTGAGATTAAAAAGAGCAGTTCCCATAGATCCGTGGACTGGTGTATATCAAGCGGATAAATATGGATCAGCTTCCGTACAGTTCAATAACGGTAATTTTGAGGGTTCTGAAGATTGTTTGACACTGAATATCAGACGGCCTACTGAAGGCAGAAATATGCCTGTGCTGGTTTATATACATGGTGGCGGATATAACATAGGGAAAGCCTCAGATAAGCTCTATGAGGGTAACGCTTTTGTTAAGGAAGGCATAGTATATGTTGCCTTCCAATACCGTTTAAGTGTCTGGGGCTTCTATGACTTCACCAGCTATAAGTACGGCCGGGATTTTGATAGTAATTGTGGAATATCAGATCACATAGCAGCAATGAAATGGATACACGAGAACATTGAAGCTTTTGGCGGAGATCCGAGCAAAATTACCATTGCCGGAGAATCCGCCGGCGGTACATCAACAATGGCGTTGATGGCAATTCCTGAGCTGAAAGGAACGTTTCAGCAGGTGATTTGTTCAAGTGGATTACCTAATTGTGTTTTCTCAAAGGAAATGGCCAGACAGAATATTGATCTATTTTTAGAAGGTATGAACTGGTCAGAGGAAGATCTTCACAAGCTGAAACAAGTTGATGCTTGTGACGTTCTCCGTGGAAATGAATATGTTGCGCAGCAGCATCAGTATAGAAATCCTGGGATTTTTCTGCCAACCGTTGCTATAGATGATCTGGTACCTGAACGTCCTATCGAAGCTATTCAAAACGGAAGCGCTGAAGGTGTTCGCTTAATGATAGGAACGAACTTACATGAAGGTACCATGTTTGTGCGGTCAGAAAAAACCAATTTTCCGAATTCCTGGGAAATGATTGAAGAAATGTTCAGAAAAAATGGACATATAGAAAGTCTGCCACCGGTAAAAGAGTACTATAGCAGATTCAAAGATATAATAAAGAGCAATGTTGAGATGGCATTTGTTAATTTTGCTACGGATTATGCCTTTCAGATGCCGGCGATAAAAGTCGCGGAAGCCCAGCGTTCACATGGTCTTGTCTGGATGTATAGATTTGAATTTATTTCTAAAATGGCAAAGGAAAGCGGAATGTTGTCCGCACATGCTATGGATTTACCCTGCGCGTTTGACTGCGCAGATTCAGACTTCGGTAAGTTTATGTTTGGGGATGAACCGAAGAATATTGTTGATAAAATTGTAGAAGATGTGCATATGAGCTGGGTGAATTTTATCAAACAGGGTAAACCTGGCAGTGAAGGCACAGACTGGCCAAACTATGAAGGGTATAATTCTCTGATCCGTATTTTTGACAGAGAAACAAGAACAGTTCAGCTTGATAGATCCGAACTAATGCAGGTTTGGTCTGACATGAAATTCTACGAGGCTTGATATTTGACTGATGAGGAACTCATGATAGATACTGATAACAGCTGACGATGCTTGATTATTTGAGTCATATAAATGAGATGATTAATGTCATCTGAGTAATATGCGGAACACTAACAAAATAGCATGTAAAGACCACCTCATTGGCCGAATTTGCGTAAGCAGGCAGAAGGGAAGTTGAGATAGAGCAACTTCCCTTCTTGCTATCAGCTAAGTATAATATCACTATGAATAAAGATTTACTTGATAAGCTCAGTGAGATTACTCCGGAGGAACAGGATATCCTCTCCGGACGTACTGAAATAGATACCCGTCTCTACATGAGTGAAGAGTCGGGCAAGTTTGATTCAGCTCTGCTGCTTGAGCAGGGTCGCCTGATTACGCTGCGCCCACATACCCGCTTCGTTCATTTCCCGCGTCATACGCATAATTATGTCGAGATGATCTATATGTGCCAGGGTCAGACGCGTCACAAAATCAATGAAAGTGAGATCATTCTTAATGAGGGTGAGATTCTTCTGCTTAGTCAGAACGCTACGCAGGAAATATATCCGGCCGATATAGATGATATCGCCGTGAATTTCATCATCCTGCCGCAGTTTTTTGATACAACACTACAACTCATGGGTGAGGATAAAAATCAGATCAGAGATTTCCTGATTGATTGTCTGCGCGGTGAGATGAGCGGTACCGGTTATCTTCTTTTCAAAATATCAGACATTTTACCGATTCAAAATCTCATGGAAAACCTGATTTGGAGCTTCATAAGCGCTCAGTCCAACAAGCGCAGCATTAACCAGCTGACCATGGGTCTTCTTTTCCTGCAACTGGCCA
>JAQVJP010000026.1:24135-27178 GCA_028695145.1 Eubacteriales bacterium | reverse complement strand
GATTGAGCGGAGCAAGCGCGAACCAGTTCACGCTTGCATTTTTAATAAAATCGGCTGAGACGCTACGCGCGCAGCCGATTCCGCTGTTTTTTGTCAGATTGTTAGTTGACCCTAACTGGCACCGCGGTGCCAGCTTGACTACGTTTGGCTACACTTGGGTCAGTTTGCCTACGCTTGGTTGCATAAAACGATGCATAATCGGAAGATCGTGAATAAAGTCGCCAGTCAGGGTCAACTTGACTACGTTTGACTACACTTGGATATCGATATCGCATTTCGACCAGCCTAATCTAACCTATTGTCGACCGCTCATTACAGCAGATACTCGATATGGAATTTGCGAGCTTCCACTTACTGAGGAGACTAACATTAAATTTGCGAGCTTCCACAGGAGCGAAGCGACGAGGACGGTCGAGCAAATTTAACTGTTAGTAGACTACTCTTGCCCTCTTATCGATTCTACTACTTGATCACGCATAACGCGTCGAATAGGTAGGATGCCTGCTGTGATTGATATTATGAGAGCACCGACAATTGTTGCTATTACGAGATTCCAGGGTATAGTGCTGAGTGACATGTTGCCCATGGTTCCGTTGATGCTTGCTCCCAGAAGATAGAGTAGGGCGGTGCCAATTATTGTTCCCCAGAAGGCTCCGTTGATTCCATAGAGGGAGCACTCCATCAGTAGCATTTTTCTGACTTGTGATCGGCTCATTCCTACTGCTTGCAGCATGGCCAGTTCACGTCTTCGCAATAGGACATTTGTTGTGACTGTGTTGAGGATATTCATTGTACAGATGAGGACGATTACAGTTGTGAAGCCATATACGAAGACATTGATAGTCTTTATAAGCCCGCGTGATATTTGCATTCTTTCGAAGTTGTTTTGTAATCCAATATCAGTTCCGTTGCCATATGATGAGGCGTCGGATTTATAGGGTTCTATCAACTGGTCAAACTCAGTTTCGCGTCCATCGATGGCATCGATCGCGACAAGCTCAAGTATCTCAAGATGTTCCTGTAGCTCTGGTGATGCCGCGATATGGTTTGTTATATATTCACGATCAACAATTAATATAACTGAGCTCCAGCCTGAGAAGAAACCTTCGGAAAACCATGGCAGCTGGTCTATCTCCGCAGCGATTTTATAAGAATCTGGCAAGCCTGGAATTTTTACGAGTTGTTGTTCTACTTCACTTGCTTCGACCTCAATTGTTGATTCTCCTGATGCGTCGATATATGCTTCTTCGTCAGTTTCTTCGTCAGTTTCTTCACTTGCTTGGATCGCGTTGTTAGATGGGACACTATAAGTTTCGATATCGCCGACGCTGATGGTGTCACCTGCTCCAAGATTTGTGTAGGATACTGTCTGGAAGCTGAGATCTGCTATGCTGACGGGGAATTTTTGTGAGATTATTGCTTGTCCTTGCTGCATTTTCTGCCACACCTGGTCTGCGTTACTTATTTCAAGTTCATCGAGCAAATCGCGATCGGCGAGCATAATCCGTACTGTAGCGTCTTGTCCGGCGAGAGTTTCGAGTGCTTGTTCGCGAGTTGATGGTTGGCCGCCGATTGTGTACATTTTCTGGATGGCTTCGATTAAATCTTCGTTGTACATATCAGGGCTGATGTCCATTGGCAGCGAGAATTGACCGAATTTAGCGATGCGTGCAAGTGCGGGATTTTCTGCTGCTATTTTAGCGATTTGTGAGAGTTCGGCGTTTGTTGCGCCCGGCGTATCGGCATAAGCATTCATTGTGAAATCGCTTTGCTCCGTGTTGAAGCTGACCAGCTGGCGTGAGAACATAATTGAGATACCACCTGCGGCCAGAAATAGGACGGCGCTGACCATGATGGATAGCGCGGTTACTCTGAAGCGCTTGCGGTCTCGACGGATGCTGCGTCCGGCCAGGAAGCCGGTGACACCAATAATTTTCCTGCTGATTAATCCCTTGCGTCTAAGTGAACGATCTGATTTGCCTTTTACCGTGTAGACAGCTGATCTGCGCACCGCTTCCATCGGAGCTAATTTGCCTGCCTGTACTGCCGGCGCTATGGCTGCCAGTATAATCGCGAGCAGGGAGAGCGCGGCAGCGATGACCAGCGGCCAGGGCGATACGATCAGTTTTAAATACTCAATTTCCGGTATACCAAGTCCTGAGACATAGTCGAGTGTGATTTTCATGGCCGCTATTCCGGCCAGCAAACCGATGGGTATACCAATAATTGCCATTTGTGCCGCGTCCTGCATGACCAATCTTCTAATCTGTGCCGGTGAACCGCCAACGACGCGCAGCAGGCCATACTCGCTTGTTCTCTCGCTTACTGACATGGCGAAGCTGTTACGGATTACGAAAATTACAGAAACCATGATAATCGTGGCCAGAACAGCGAAAAAAGTCAGCAGATCCTGATTGGTGCCGTCATAGGAAGACTGACCCATAAATCTCAGAAGATTATCATGCGTTTGCATACGGACAAGATTTATATCCTGCCAGACAGACTCGCTATTGTTCTTGAAATCTGGGAACTTAATCGTCTCCGCGCTGCCAATTTCAGTGTTGCTAAATTGCTGGTTTTCAGTCTTGCCCCACTCATAATCAGGCAGTACATCATTGAGCGCGGCCAGAGTGTTCGCTTCAAAATCTGAACTGGCCTTCACCGTGAAGTAAACCTCGGCCAGATTTTTGTCTGCCTCATCGAGATATGTTAAGGCATAATACACAGGTTGCGGCAGCTGTGAGCTTACCCAGTCAGTAATACCTGTGACCGTGTATTTTTTGGTAATAGTTTGAGACTCATCACCGGTTTGGAGTTCGCCTCCGGTACTCTTGTTGACGAGTTCCAGCTCGATTTCCTGATTCAGTTCAAGATCCGGGAAGAAGTTGAGCGCGCTCGTATTGAGTGCTATTTCTGATGAGTTCTGTGGCAAACGCCCGCTCATCAGA
Source organism: Eubacteriales bacterium (assembly GCA_028695145.1). Lineage (GTDB taxonomy): Bacteria > Bacillota > Clostridia > Saccharofermentanales > UBA5734 > JAAYFZ01. The sequence continues at coordinate 24,230 of JAQVJP010000026.1, read as the reverse complement.
GATTTGGCGTGTGGCGTCATTTTATTGCCAAGCTCGCTGATATCACGAAGCAGCAGCCATTGATTGGTATCAGCATTGGTATCAGCATTGGTATC
>JAQVJP010000026.1:9536-24035 GCA_028695145.1 Eubacteriales bacterium | reverse complement strand
ATTGGTATCAGCATTGGTATCAGCATTGGTATCGGCATTGGTATCAGCATTGGTATCGGCATTGGTATCAACATTAACATTAGTTTCGGGTTGCTGAAGACGCCCCATCCAGGCGGAAGAAGCAATTAACTCGCTGTCTTTGAGCCGAATGTTCCCTTGAAGCTGTCTTGCTTGTTCAACACTAAGTCCTGATATCTGATAATGCCATTCGCCACTGCCTGCTTCTTCTGATGAGACATACATATTCACAAAACTTGTGAAGAGCAGAGCCAGTCCTGCGAAGAGCGCGGTGGCCATAATAATGCCAAGAGTAGTAAAAATCGTGCGTTTCCATTGCCTGCGCAGATAGCGACGGCTCAATTGGCTGAGAGAGTACATATGTGTGTCCCCCCCCTTAAGCCTGTTGAACCGGCTGCATTGGTCTGATCAGCCCGTCTTCAATTATCATGATTCTATCAGCCTGTGCGGCGATATTGGCATCATGTGTGATTAAAACAAGCGTCTGGCCGACTCTTCGTACCGTATCTTTGAGCAGAGCCATTATTTCCCGTCCGTTGTGCGAGTCAAGGTTCCCGGTCGGTTCATCGGCCAGAACCAGAGCCGGCCTGTGTATAAGTGCTCTGGCCATTGCCGTACGCTGCTGCTGCCCGCCAGAAAGCTGGTTTGGCAGGCTGTTGCGTTTTTCTGTCAGATTCAGTCTGGTCAGCAGCTCATCAAGCCAGGCTTGATCTGGTTTAAGGCCATCAAGCATCAACGGCAGCGCGATATTTTCTTCTACCGTCAACACCGGCACCAGATTGTAATACTGGAAAACAAAACCGATGCGTCTACGTCTGTAGAGAGACAGCTGTTTCTCGCTTAGCTTAGATAATTCTTGATTTTCAACTTTGATCGAACCGCCTGTAGGTCTGTCGACGCCGCCAAGCAGATGCAGCAATGTTGATTTACCACTGCCTGAGGGACCGATAACGGCAACAAACTCGCCGCTCTCAACCTTAAAATCAACACCTCTCAGCGCATGGACCGCGGCATCACGTTTGCCGTATACTTTTGTCAGATCTTGTGTTTCAATAACAGCCATATAAAATCCTCCTGATTAAGCTATAATTACTTCTGTAATTTAGCTTAACGGCAATGCCTTAAAACAATATGAACCCTCTCTTAAGATTTCTTAAGAAAACTTGCTGTAAAAACAGCTCCTGTACCACTGCCTGGTCTATTCGCGGCAATCAATTCAGCGCCGTTTTGCTCGAAGATAGATCTGGCCAGAGACAAACCAATACCAACAGAATCAGGTCTCTTCGAGGCTTCGCGACGATAGAAACGTTCGAAAATCCGGTTGATTTCAGTTGTCGGAATCCCCGGCCCATTGTCGCTAAACTCAAGTTGCAGCGAAACAGGTGTTTCCACTGCACGTATCATAATTCTGCCACCATCAGAGACATGTTCAATCGCGTTTTTCAGTAGATTACTGATCGCTTCAGTTAACCACTCAGGATCATGTGGCCAGATTAGTCCTTGTCTAATTTCATTACTTATGACTATATTTCTTTTCTTAACGACAACGGCAAAAGCTCCCGCCGCCTGCTCTACAGTATGCTGTATGTCGGCATGTACCAGTTTCATTTGAACGCTGCCGGCGTCGAGTCTGGCCATCTTGAGCAGGCCTTGAATCAGCCAGTCGATGCGACTGATTTGAGCAAGACCCTGCTCAATGAATTCTTGACGCTTCTCGCTGGGTATTTCCTGATTGGCTTTATGACTTTGCAGCATTAGATCGAGATAGAGCTGCAGTGAAGCAAGTGGGGTTTTTATCTGATGTGAGATATCAGAGAGAAAATCCTGTAGATATTTTTTGTCGTTATGTAGAGCTCTCAGCTGCGAAGCTGCCTTCTCGGCCAGATGAATAGTCGCATGCCACAATACAGCCAAATCTCCTTCGTTTCTGATAGACATATCATTCACATTTATTTTGCCTGGATCAGCAGCGGCCTGCTGCGAGATATCGGCTATTTTACGAATTTGTCTGTAAATAGAACCAAGAATAAGAACACAGGTAATATACATCAGCAGTAAGGCCAAACCAGCTGGCAGAAGAAAATTCGCGATCACAGACTGACGCAGATCGTTGTACGCACCGTAAAAACTCCAGGTATCAGGCTCTTCGAAGCCATAGGCTGCCAGCCATTGTCGTCCTGCGCTTAGCTGCTCGTTGTCAAACCTGCCATCAAGAAGTCCTGAGACCGCGACATGATCGACCTGTGGACTCAGGAGCAGCTTAGTCTGCTCAAGATAACCAATCATAGCTATCTTCTCTTCGATTTGTACCGACAGAAAATGCCGGGTAAGACCTTCTGACAATATAAATCCGGCTCCGCCGGCGAGCAGGAGTATACATAGGAATAGTGCCAACAGACGGCGCTGTCCCTGATTAACAAAAACGTGCAGCATAATAAGTACCTCTATTTATTTGTCTTCATTCTCCCTCGGGACAGAATCTGTAGCCAACGCCGCGAACCGTTTGAATCAGCTGCGGCAGGTCTTTTCCGGACTCAAGTTTATCCCGCAAATGGCTTATATGTACCGAGAGCGTATTGTCATCGATGTATTCGCCCCGATCATCCCATAGTGTCTGCAATAGCAGCTGTCTTGATACAATACGGCCACGATTGCGAATCAGGCAGGAGAGAAGCCTGAACTCCATAACAGTCAGAGTAAGTTCCTCATCCTGCAACCATACACGATAGTCCTGGAGATCAACTTTTACCGGTCCGCAACTGATAATAGTATCATTAGCCGGTGTGATGGTGTTTTCTCTGCGTCTGAGCACAGCCTGTACCCGTGAAATCAGTTCACGTATACGGAAGGGCTTGGTGATGTAATCATCACCTCCGCCATCAAGCCCCATAACAATATTAGCTTCACTGTCACAAGCGGACAGGAAAATAACAGGCCAAGGGTGCAGGCTTCGGTTCTTCCGCCAATTGGCAGCTTCACGGCAGAAATCATAACCTGTTCCATCCGGCAGCATGACATCAAGAATTATCAGATCAGGTTCGAACTGTCTGGTAAAGACTTCTTTTCTGGCCTCTGTTAGATTTCCGGCGGAACGCACAATATAACCCTCGCTTTGGAGAGCGTATTCAAGTCCCATACCAAGGGCCGCGTCATCCTCAACGAGGAGTATTGCTGTCTGTTTATTATTCTGATTCATAAAACCTCGCTTTTTTGGAAATTATAACACCTGATACCGATTAAATCATGTTAAGTGCTGATTATGTGTTTGGGTGCACATAATAACTACCCAAAATCGTGCTGATGTGCACATTTTGAAGTAAATCTGCTAAGATATTATTAGTAAATAATTCAGGAGATCATGGTCATGAGTAGAATTAAATTTGGGATTCTTGGTGCCGGTGGAATCGCTCAGAAGATGGCGAAGACAATTGCGGCTGTACCGGAGGTTTTGCCTTACGCGGTTGCGGCCAGAGATCTGGGACGGGCGCGGACTTTTGCCGGTGTTCATGGCATAGAGAGGGCTTATGGTAGTTATGAGGAAATGCTGGCTGACCCTGAGCTTGACCTCGTTTATGTAGCAACGCCTCATTCTCACCACTATGAGCATATCAAGCTGTGCCTCGAGCATAATAAACATGTTATCTGTGAGAAGGCGTTTACTGTTAATGCCGCTCAGGCTGAAGAAGTTGTCCGTCTGGCTGAGGAGAAGAATCTGTTGTTGACCGAGGCGATCTGGACGCGCTACATGCCGATGTCGAAAAAAATAAATGAACTGATCGCTGAGGGTGTAATTGGTAGAGTTAACAGTTTGACTGCCAATTTTGGCTATTCGATCTCGCACGTCGAACGTATGTGGAATCCTGCTCTTGCCGGTGGGGCGCTGCTTGATCTTGGTGTTTATACTATAAATTTCGCTTCCATGATTCTTGGTACCGAAATCAAATTAATTAATACCAGTTCGGTTCTGTTGGAAACTGGCGTTGATGCCAAGGATTCGATCACTCTTATCTACGAAGATGATACTATGGCCATGCTCTTCGCTAATATGATGAGTACTACCGATCGTCGTGGTATTGTTTATGGCGATAACGGCTACATGGTAATTGAGAATATCAACAATCCGGAGTCGATCAAGATTTACAATTTGAAATATGAATTGACGGATGAGTACTATGCACCCGCTCAGATTACCGGCTTTGAGTATGAGGTTTTAGCTTGTGTGCGCGATATCAAGGCTGGCCGCACTGAGTGTGAAGAGATGCCGCACGCAGAAATAATACGTGTTATGAAACTGATGGATAGTCTCAGAGCCGAGTGGGGCGTTCGCTATCGCGAGCTTGGCGAGTAAGCAGCTCAATAGCGCGATCACCGTCCTGTGGTTTGCTGATAAGGAACCCTTGAATACAATCACATTCGTGATCCGCCAGATAGAGCATTTGCTCTTCATGCTCGACGCCTTCGGCTATGACATAGTGGCCGCGCCTGTGCGCCATGGAAATAATGTCTCCGGTTATGGCGTCTTCGGGGTTTAAATACATCAGCTTATCAATGAAAGCCTTATCAATTTTCAGGCAATTAACATTAAGTTCACGTTCTCTGGCAAGTGATGAGTAGCCGGTACCAAAATCGTCAATGGCGATATTGATGCCGGTTTCTTTTATTTCGCCAAGAATACGATTAATTTCTGTATAATCTTGTGCCAATATTGATTCTGTAATTTCCAGAGATAAGTTATTAGGGTTTATCTGCATTTCGCTGATCATGCTATTCAGATTGCTGATAAAATCAGGTTTGAGTAGCTGAATAGCAGAAACATTGACAGATAAACCTATGTCAGTGTAACCATTGCTGGTTAATCTACTCATGAAGTTGAATGACTGGCGCAGAATATTTTCACCAAGTGGGATTATTAGTTTTGACTCTTCTGCTATCGGAATAAATTCGAGTGGTGATATCAAGCCGTATTTAGGGCTGCGAAGTCTTGCAAGAGCTTCAAAACAGCATATCTGCCTGGTTTTTAAATCGAGAATTGGCTGATACTGCAGGAACAACCTCTCATCATCAGGCTTAGAAGCTATTTCCAATAACTCTCTGGTAATATCATCACGTCTTTGAATCTCAGCTTCCATGCCCTGGTCGAAGAAGTTGTAGGGTAGAGCGTCGAGATGCTCAAGAGCCCTCTCCGAAGCGATAAGCAGGCTCTTAAGCAGGCGGTCCAGTACAGCTTCGTTTTCTTCGTCTATTTCTACAATGCCGATACCGACATTGACTCTTTCTACCTTGAGGAGATTGCGCAATGTGTCGAAAACCTTCTGACAAAAATCAGTTAGATCACTTGTTTTTTCATATGATTTAATATAAAAGGCAAATTGCTGCTCATACACGAGGAAAAGCATGCGTTTATCATCGATAAATTTTTCCAGTGCCTGAGCTACATTTTTGATTAGCATTCTGGTATAGCGGAAGCCGTAAGTCAGGTTAAAAGCATGCAGCGCGCTCATATTTATACCAATAAGCGCACGTGCTTCGGTCCTGTGTTTGTGCGCTTCCTGACGCAGTAAATTCTCAAGATATCGAAGATTGTATAGGCCTGTCCAGGTATCATGCTCAGTCGCGAATCTGAGACTGTTCTCAACATCTTTGCGATCAGACACGTCAAGTATGATACCTTCAAGTGCTTCGACTTCGCCATCTGCGGAATAAATACCCTGACCAAGCTCGAGCACCCACTTTTTTTGCCCGCTCGCTGTTATAATTTCATATTCCTGTTTGAACTGTTCTTTGCTTGCCAGCACCTGTTGCCATTGCTGCCACAGAAGAGACCTGTACTCAGGAACTATCAGATCATTGAAAGTCAGATCCTTGTTTTGCAGCAGACTGCTTGCCGGCCAGCCTGTTAAATCATAGCAGCCGTCTGAGACAAATTGCATTGTCCAGTTTTTATCATATGAGCATCGATAAGCCAGACCAGGCAGATGAGAAAGAAGTACTGCCTTACTCCTTTCGCTCTCGGCCAGCGCGCTCTCGGTCGCTTTGCGTCGCGATATATCCTGTATCAGACAGATATACCTGTACTTGCCGTTATCTGACTGTGACAAAGACGCCACAACCATATGAACCCAGACTATCTTGCCGTCAGGTCGTATGAAGCGTTTATCCATTGAATAGCTCTCAATTTCACCTGACTGTAGCTTGTTGTAATTCTCAACATCTTCCGCGAGATCATCAGGATGTGTAATTTTTGCCCAGCCCATCCTGATCAGACTTTCTTTGTTCCAGCCGGTGATTTTTTCGAAGGCCGGATTGATACTGGTCATATCATGACTGATGAAATCGCCTGCGGTCATGCTATGCGAAATGGAAATACCTATTGGTGCCTGGAAGAAAACTGTATCAAGGGTATGTGCTTTGTCTTCAAGTCTGCTCTCAAGAATAGTCTGAACTCTCAGAAATTCCAGATGAATATCTATACGTGCTCTCAAAGATTCAATATTTACAGGCTTGCGAATGTAGTCAATAGCGCCAAGCTTGAGACCGAGAATCTCGTTATCAAGTTCATCGTAGTTTGTTAAAATTATTGATCTGATCTTACAGAATCTATGGTCTTCCTTCAGCCTCGAGAGAACTTCGAAACCGCTCATCCCTGGCATGTTAAGATCAAGCACAATCAGACCAATTTCATTATCTTCACTCAATATTTCCAATGCTTGGAAACCATCCTCTGCTGTAAGAACCTCATAGTCTCTAAGCATGTTTTTGATGATCAATCTATCTGCGGCCGAATCATCAACGATTAGAATTTTTTCTGACATAAGATTATCTCCTCACATCCTCATGTTGCCATATCATTCGTCTCTAAGCCCTTTTCTATCTCAGAATTTATTTCATCAAGCAGTTTTGTTAACATAACAGTAAAGCTGCCGGTTAGCCTGTCTATCTCTGAAGAGTTCTCCTGTTCAAGCGCATGCTGCAGTGCTTTTGCCGTATCATATAGTTGAACAGCGCCGATACTTCCTGAGCTGCTTTTGACCTTATGGCACAGCTTAGCGGCGTCCTGATATCTCTGTTCAGTCACAGATTTTTCAAAGTTATTAACTGTATCAGTGTTTTCCCTGGCATATTCCTGTAGAATCTCAAGATAGACCGCACGATCTCCACCTATATTTCTAAGCCCCAAACTTATATCAAGAATTTTTCCTTGCGTTTGTGCAGGTTTATCTATTTTTGAAGTTGTAACCACGCTATCTTGATTGTTCGCGCTTGAGGCAGTCCCATGTCTGCTAATGATTTCGCAGACCGTTTTAATAAAACGGTCTGGATCAAATGGCTTGCTGACATAATAGTCCATTCCGCTCAGTTTACATTTGTCCTGAACTCCAAGAATAACATCAGCAGTCATTGCTACAATAGGTACATCAGCAGAGAGTTTGCGAATTTCTGCCGCGGCTTCATAGCCGTTCATTACGGGCATATGCAGGTCCATTAACACAAGGTCAATCATATCCTGCTCGCGCCTGAATGTATCTACTCCTATTTGGCCGTCATCAGCGATAATTGTTTCAATATCTGCTTGTGACAGCAGCGATCTGGCTATAAGCTGATTTGTTTTATTGTCTTCAACCAGTAAGACAGTACGCTGCCGCGACAAGCTCATGGATCCCGAATCGGGAATTTTTGTGCTCCTAATCAGGCTATCCGCGCATGACGTTGATTTCAGCTCAGTCTTGGCTATAGCTTGCGTTCGGAAGAGGTCAAGAATACTGTTAAGAAGAACTGAAGGCACAATGGGCTTGCTCACTCCGGCATCTATGCTATTTGCTCCAAGCTGGTCAAACAGATCCTCGCGTAGCATTGGAAGCAATATAACGGTTTTCGGCAATCTTATGATTTTACTATTTGCGCGTAGATTCCTTATATAATTGAAGCCGTTATCAGAGGGAGTCTCAAAATCAATGATTAACAAATCATATGGTTTGGCGAATCTACCATCGGCAGCCTCGAGCATTTTTACGGCACTGGCTTCAGAGCTTGTCAGTTCACACTGCATGCCGAAGGCACTCAAATAACTCTCGATAAGATTCATACTTGAGCCAGACTTCTCAAGCACAAGAGCCTTAAGATCGCGAAAATGACCAGCTGATATTGATTCGTTATATTCTTGTTCGTTCTTGTCATCAATCTGAAGAGTAAGATCAACCACGAAGGTAGAACCTGAGCCAGCTGTACTGAAAACCCTAACCTGACCGCCCATCATCTCGGCAAGGTTTTTCACAATTGATAATCCAAGACCGGAGCCGCCGAAGCGTCTGTTTATGCTGCTGTCACCCTGGGTAAAAGGTGTGAACAGCTTGCTGATCTGCTCTTCGGACATGCCTATACCGGTATCTCTGACGGAAAAAGACAAATGATATCGATCCTGTTCTCTGGCGATCAGGCGTACTTCCAAGGATATTTCGCCTATGGTTGTGAACTTAGCCGCGTTATTAAGAAGATTAAGCAGAATCTGTTGAATTCGTTTAGAGTCCCCCAAAAACCAGTTGGGTACATTGGCGTCCTTGGACAACCGGAAACCGATTTTCTGTTCTTCAATTTTGTATGAGACGATGTTAACGACATTCTGTATCAGTTCGTCCAGGCTGAATGAAGTTAATTCCAGTTCTACCTTACCTGCTTCGATCTTCGAAAAATCCAGAATATCATTTATTATGCTCAACATATTATTGGACGCTTGAGTAATTCGATCGATATACATGCGTTGAGTCATTGTGACATCAGTTTTTCTCAACAGATAAGAAATACCAGTGATTGCGTTTAGAGGGGTTCTGATCTCATGCGACATTCTAGCCATGAAGCTCGATTTAAACTCATTTGCTTCCTCGGCTTCGCGTTTGGCCTGTTCCAGTTCAATTTGAGTCTTACGACGTTTTTTGATTTCTTTTCGCAGACGCAATATCCCAAAAAATGAAACACCCAAAATCACGATAACGAAGCTGCTGACTATGAGTATAACCCGGATAATAGGACCATAATCAGGCTTAGAATCAAGTTTGATCCATCTGTTGGTGATAGCCATTTTCTCTTCTTCAGTGATCGTCGCCAGTGTCTTATTCAGAATGCTTGTCAGCTCCGGCCAGTCTTGACGAACCGCGAAATACAGAGCCTGTTCTTTTTCCGCTTCGAACGCAATAAACTTAAGGTTGGTCAGAGCATTCCTGCCGATACGATAATTGGTGGTAGCCAGGTTACCGACAAAAGCTCTTTCAGACCCGTTAGCTACTGCTGTCAGAGCGGAATCCACGGAAGAATAAAGACTTAAATTGATCTCCGGCCAGCTAAGCAGATAGCTGTGATGTGAGCTGTTCTTCTGAACCGCTGCCGTCAAACCGTTTAGATCTTCAATGCCTGCGATATCCTGCTCATCTGTTCGTGTAACGATGACGCGTTTAAAATAGTAGTAAGGCTCGGAAAAAGTGAAGTTCTTCTCTCGATCTGATGTTTTGGAAACCGCAGGCAGCATATCGATTCTGCCCTCAAGCGCTCTTTCATATGCCTCAGGCCATGTCAGATTCTCAGCAACCTTGAATTCCAGACCGGTTTTCAAACTGATCAACGACAAATAATCCGGGGTTATACCTTTATAACCACCATCGCTGTCTATAAATTCAAAGGGGACGAAGGCTGGGTCGACGCCAATGATTATCTCTTGATGTTTTTCCAGAAAAACACGTTCTGACTCAGACCAGACAATACCTTCACCGGCTGCATGAACTGATGACGCCGGTACAAGCATCAGGCCTATAAGTGAAACTGATATAGTTTGAATTATTACAAACATTATGGCAAGAATCTTCTTCAAAATGCTGTCCTCCAACGCCTCGCGGCGCTTCGTTGCACGGTGTCATCTTGATAACTTGCGTTCAGGTTGTTTGTTTAATAAGAATAATTATACCATCAATATCTATCTATATGCGAGTAAATTAGATGATTAATTTCTTTAAATTTAGATTCAAATTCATCCGCTGGTAAAGGCTTAGAGTACAAGAATCCCTGCAACTCATCGCTATGATTCAGTGTCAGGTAATCGAGCTGTTCAGCTGTCTCCACACCTTCTGAAATAACTCTAAGATCAAGTGAATGCGCCATCCTTATAATAGCACGGACAATAGCGTTATCCTTAGGGGTGTGGCCGATTCTATGCACGAAATGCATATCAATCTTAAGAGTGTCGATCGGCATTTCAGCAAGTCGGCTAAGTGATGAGTACTGCGTACCAAAATCATCAATAGAAATTGATAGACCAAGAGCCTTCAGGTTTTCCAGCACACGAACTATGTACACAGGTTCTTCAACAGTAGCACTCTCTGTGATTTCGAGTTCAAGATTTGCGGCGTCTATTTTTTGTATCACGTATTATTTCACTTACAATATCAACAAAACTGGGATTTCTTAATTGTAGAATAGAAACATTCACAGCAATTTTGAATTCGCTCATACCAGAAATCTGCCATTCGTAACATTGTTTACAAGCTGTTTGTAATACCCATTTGCCAATCTCTTCTGTTAAACCATTCTGCTCTGCAAGAGGCACAAAAACTCCTGGCGAAACCGCGCCATATACTGGATGGAACCAGCGAAGTAGTGCCTCGGCACCAGTTACTTGCTGTGATTTGGCATCTATCTTGGGTTGGTAGAAAACCTTAAGTTCGTCTTGAGCAAGGGCATTAAATAAACTGTTAGTTAGATTCATTTTCCAGATGATGTCATCTTTCATATCAGCAGTACAAAAAGTGTATTGATTCTTGCCTTGATTCTTAGCTTGATACATTGCGATATCAGCATGTTTGATCAGCGATTCGGCATCCCGACCGTCATAAGGGAAAACGGCGATACCTGCACTTGCTGTTATAACAAAATCCCGCTCGCAAACCCTGTAGGATCTGGCAAAAGCTGTAAATATCCGATCAAGAAAAACTCGTATATCTCCAACAGACAATAGATTATCCAGAAGTAGCAAAAACTCATCGCCACCGAATCTTGACAGTGTATCTCCTGGCCTGATCAAACCGCGTAATTGTGCTGTAACCTTCGTCAGCAAAGCATCTCCACCATCATGTCCAATAGAATCATTGACTGATTTAAAAGCGTCCATGTCCAGAAATACAACAGCAAACATTCTCTCTTTTTGACCTATTCGCTGGATAGTTTGATCAATTTTGTCACGGAAGAGATTGCGATTTGGCAAGTTAGTCAAATGGTCAAAATATGCCAGTTTAGTGACCTCTCGTTCATGCATTATTCTTTCATAAGCATTTGAAAAAATATTTGCGAAAATGGTAAAAGCTGCAAGCTGCGATTCAGGCCAGACAGATGTTCTTCGGTACAGACAAAACCGTAAATGTCATCTTTTATGCTGATTGGTATGACAACACAGGCGCTTTCGAAGCTGCCTGTAAGTCTCGCCAACTCCTGGGTTACCGGCAAATCACTTGTGTTTAGATTAGATATACTTATCGTCTGTCCGCCTAATATATGTTTTATCAATTCGGGATAGGCATTTTGCGAAATCTGCAAATCCGGCTCTGCATCATCAATAAACAGATTATGATCATACCAAAAACTATGCTTGATCATTGTGTCGCAGGCTTTTGCCGGGTTGTTAATATAAATATATGCTCTGCTAAGGCCAAGAAAAACACCAATTTGCGATAAGGCTGCTTCGGTTTTTTGCTCGAGATCAAAATCAGTTACCTTGATAAAATCAGATGAGATGCTTGTGACTATTCTCTGTAGAGAAATATGATCAGTGTTTTCGCGCAGTTTATTTTGAAGAATTTTGCGGAAAAACCAGGCAAACCAGATAGCGATGAGATATAACCCAAAACGAACAAAATGATAGGTTCCATCTATAACCAGTGATACTTCAGGCTTTATGATCCAGATAGCAATCTGTGTAAGGACTATGGAGATACCAAGCGTAATCTGTACCAATGATGAGTTAAAAACGAGTGACAAGATAATCAGTATAGAGACAAAAGGCCAGATTTTTACTCCCGCTGTATCTATATAGCGGAATGTTAACACTGGTACAATTACAAACATCAAGACCGCGTTAAGTATGGTTTTTGTTTTTACCGATTTGCCCGAACGCTGTATTGCCTGGAAGAGGAGCCCGATAAGAACTAAGAAGACACTAAAAGAGAGGGAATAGAACATACTGTCTTCTGGTTTTAGGAAGCCTGTAGAAATGAGATTAATTAGAGCAGTCAACAGTAGAGCATTGGCCAAATAATTGATGCTCTTCTCTTGAATCTGTCCGAGAAATATTTCGACATCTTTATCTGCTTGTTTTGGATTTAAGAAACCATATCTGCGAATCATGTAATAAACCATGATCGCAGGGACAATAATGAATACAGGTGCCATCTGAGATGTGTTTTTATTGACGAAGAGAATACGTAGAAAATCATCAGTCATCATACTAAGAATCAAACTTGATGCAAAGGATATTAAAATAAGACGAGACTGACGACGAATATTGCGATTTTCAGTTTTTGAGCCCCACCACCATATTAAAACTAAGGCCGCAGAGCTGTAGCTCAGTACGTATAATGAGAAGAAAATCTTCCATGAATTGGTAAAAGACTCATTTATCCAACCAAATTGGGTCCAGATTATGTGATATTGTTCAGTGCTGAAAACAGGTATATAGGTAAACCCTAATAATGAGGCGATAGCTGGCAAATATAGCAGCACGAGCACAAATTTTCTCTTGATATACTCCTGATGCCCTGTCAGAACAAAAGCAAACTGCAGCATGATGGCAAAGAAAAGGCTGAAGCCGACTGCTGCGAAGCGCCGCCAGAAAATCGCCAAAGCCAACGTCTCTGCATTAATTGCCATACTAAAGGCAAAAGTCCATACCGTTAGTGTCACGGACATGCTAAAAAATAAAATATTTGTCTTATCAGACGGATTTAAATAAGCAGCATAAATACCGAGCAGCAAATACACTGTTGCGACTACTCCGAATATGATCGAAAGAACCACAGGTATGGTCAAAACATGACCTCCTTCTTGATAAAATAGGTAACCTTATAATTCTTATCGATTAATAATCTAATTTATTGAGACAAATCTAAGATAGATACAACCTTAGGCTCACTACAAAGCCCACTTGATGTTTGCTAAGCTATTTATAGCTATTATTTATGTTTACCTGTTAACAAACAAATATTGACGTTGTATAATCGAAATGGTTGGAATTTTCTATAGAAATTGACATGGCAGCACACAGTGTGATAAGAGCACAAGGGACACAACAACAGGAGGCAATTCTATGAAAATCGGTATGATCGTTTATTCGGAACAGGGGCACACCCTAAGTGTGATCGAAAAACTCTATGACGAACTGGCTAAGTCAGGTCATGACCCTCATATATCGCGTATAACAATCCAGGGAGAACCACAACCTAATAAATTCGAGATCGTCAATAATCCGGCAACAGGAGAATATGATGCGCTTGTATTCGCAGCTCCTGTTCAAGCCTTCTCGCTCAATCCTGTAATGAAGAGTTATCTTGAGAAACTGCCATCTCTCGAAAACAAGCCCACGGTATATATCACTACCAAGCAGCTTGTATTCCGCTGGACCGGCGGTAACCGTGCTATCAGAACTATGCAGCAAATAACACAGGCAAAAGATGCTCAACCACTTGGTTCAAGCATCTTAATCTGGGGGAAAAACGGTCCTTCTGAAGATGAAATGACAAAAGCAGTAAATTATCTGGCACAATTATTCGCAAACTGAAGATGTTAGCAGTAAAAAATTAAGCCTCGATCGAATTTATGTCGACCGAGGCTAATTTTTTGTTGGACTACTATTGTTAAATAATAGTATCTCAGTTTCTACTCGTTATCAGATTGCTCTTTACGATTAAGCAGATAGACCATTCCACCAGCTATCAAGAGTAATCCTGCGCCAAGAGGCCACAGGGGTGTCTTCTCTCCAGATTGTGGGATTTGATCCTGAACAATTTCTATAGTTGGTAGTGTCGGATCTGCAGAAGCCTGAGGAATTGTGATTTCCGGATCAATTGTTGGTAATGTTGTTGGTACGGTTGTCGGTGCGGTTGTTGGGTCTGCCAGAGGTGTCTCATCATCCTCGATAATGATAACCTGAACAGAGTTTATAAAGTTGATATCTTCCGGATCATCACTTGTTTCGGAAAAATCAATGGATAATGTACCGTCGCCATTATCGGAAATATTTACAACTATGGTGTATGAATTTGTGTCGTAAATGATTCCACTAAGCTCGCCGCTCTGTTCAATAACCGTGTATGTTTTGGAACCGACATCTTCAAGTGTGTAGTTGATAGTCGCGAAGCTGAAGTTACCGTCTGCGTCGTTTGTGGCTGATCTGAAGGGTTCACCGCTTGTGTCATCGCCTTCGAATAATTCGAAGGTAAACTCGCCCTCTTC
>JAQVJP010000026.1:0-9436 GCA_028695145.1 Eubacteriales bacterium | reverse complement strand
CATCTTCAAGTGTGTAGTTGATAGTCGCGAAGCTGAAGTTACCGTCTGCGTCGTTTGTGGCTGATCTGAAGGGTTCACCGCTTGTGTCATCGCCTTCGAATAATTCGAAGGTAAACTCGCCCTCTTCGAGATCACGGCCTGTCAGCGTCTTAGTACCTGAGATGTCAAGGCTACCAGTCGCAGCATAACTATTTCTGAATACGATACCGTCATTGTTGCCGCTTGTGCTTGGTTCAGCTGCCAATGTACCGTCACCGTTATCTGTGATGGTAACTGTAACTGTGTATATATTTTCATCGTAAATGATTCCACTAAGCTCGCCGCTCTGTTCAATAACCGTGTATGTTTTGGAACCGACATCTTCAAGTGTGTAGTTGATAGTCGCGAAGCTGAAGTTACCGTCTGCGTCGTTTGTGGCTGATCTGAAGGGTTCACCGCTTGTGTCATCGCCTTCGAATAATTCGAAGGTAAACTCGCCCTCTTCAAGATCACGGCCTGTCAGCGTCTTAGTACCTGAGATGTCAAGGCTGCCAGTCGCAGCATAATATAGATTAACTTCAAATGATTTCGACTGTGTAGTTTCACTAAGCTTAATCCCTGCTACAGTTTGTGACTTCTTGTGATTTATTTCTTCAGAGTTCTGGTTGATACTCATGAAAACAAATGCGTCTACCGCTGTGTCTTTGAGTGTTGTTGCCTCAAGTTTATAGGTTGATGGAGCAGATATATTCTTTAACAAGAGTGTGTAGCTGCCACTACCATTATCAGTAATTTCATAGTTGCTTGCTGTCAGCACATCATTATTACTGTCAAACATCTCAAATACAATATTTGCTCCTGATTCAGCTTCAAAATTGAACGAGTACTCTGTTGTTTCCGGATCATAGATATACTGCTGACTATCCGGATCAGGTGGCGTCAGCGTGAAGTTATTAGGATTAACACTGGCTGCGCTGATAGGTGGTGTCTGATTGTCATCAGTTAGTTTGTTGAAGATGTTTTTAATATTCGTGTTTGCACTGTTAGGAAGTGCCGTGTTGTGCATTTCATTCCACAGAGCATATTGGATGGCTGCAATTTCATCGGGATCTGTCTTATCCCAGGCATAGGTAAGTATTGCTCTAATCTTGTCGGGATTTGCACTTGCATTGGTAAACATTCCTACACTTGTAGTGTGGTCAAGAGGAAGCTTAACATAATTGCTTGAAGTATTAATAGATGTGTTGATATCAACACAAAAAGCAAGGAAATCATGGGTCATTTCAAATTTCATTGTTCCATTACCGCCACTTATGCCGGTTCCCCAGATTCCATCACCAGTCCATTGATACAAATCATCAAAATTAATTGGATCTGAGTCTGCAAGAGTCGGTGCTGCAGGCAATAGTGTTAGCACCATAGCGAACATCACAACCAGTGCCCAGATTCTACGCTTAAGTAAATTTTTACCTTTTGAATTCAAAATCAAACTTCTCATGTCATTACCCCCAAACTGTAATATGAATAACAAAGTCTTATACAAACTCTCTTGCGATTCTGGAGGCAAGTTCTCTGTTTTCAGCCTCGTTTTCAGGGGAAACGTGGTTAACCGAAAGATGAATCGACATTGATTCATGATGCTAAGTAAAAAATCTTGCTGTGTTCACGAATATAGAACTATTTCAATGAAATGTACTCACATTCTAATCACTTTTTGGTAAAAATAAAAGTGTATTGCGCAACAAAAGTAAAATATATTAAAGTAATGAGTACTAATTATCATTTAGATGATTGAGTGAATAGCCGACCGGCTCAAGTAGGTGTAAAATATAAGTACAACAAGAGAGATTCAGAGGTTTACCTGTAGGAGAATTGACTAATGGCTAATCGTAGAAAAATGCTCAGCGATATGGATGCACCTTACATTCAATCGCTGATGCGTCTTATTGAAACTCAAAGTAAAACAACATTGGCCAGGTGGGCGGTTGATTATGCCTATGAGTTTCTCCTACCTTTGTTTAATTATTGTTTGGAAGATTTAGAAAGAGCAGCAGATTCGAGACCTTATGAAGCACTTGTCGCGGCAAATTCTTGGCTGGATGGGCAAATCAAGTTGCCTGAAGCAAAAAAGGCAATTCTTAAGTGTCATGAGACTGCTCGTGAAAATGAAGATTCTGCTGTTGCTCAAGCTGCTGCCAGAGCAATTGGTCAGTGTGCTTCAACCATACATTCTGCCAGACACTGTATTGGTTTGGCACTATATGGAGCTCTGGCAATAGCTTATGATCAACTTGGCGAGGACGCAAAATGGAAAGATTTAGAAAGAGCAGCAGCGGCAGAATGTGAAAAGATGCGAATAGCTCTTGAAAAAATCGCGGTTAGAGATGAACCTAAACCGGCAAAAATAACGTGGCACTGTTGAATTATTTCGTCTATGACAAATATATCAGAACTCCTTCGCATGGTCTGATGACCTTTATTCAGCCTCCTGTTATTTCGGTTTTCACGGGAAACCAATGAGTAGTTCTATTGGCGATCTTGACAAGAAGCAGCATAACCGGAACCTCAACCAGAACACCGACGATTGTTGCAAGCGCAACCGGACTTTGTGTCCCGAACAATGAAATAGCGACCGCGACTGCCAGCTCGAAAAAATTTGACGCACCGATCATACCTGCTGGTGCTGCGATATCATGTGGCAGTTTGAAAGCTTTGCTTGCCATATAGGCGATGAAAAAAATCAGAAAAGTCTGTAGTATTAATGGGACAGCAATCAGGACAATATGCAGCGGGTTCTCCAATATGACATGTCCTTGAAATGAGAAAATAATTATCAAAGTAAGAAGTAGTCCACCGATTGTTATGTTGTTGAACTTTGGTATAAACTTCTTCTCAAAATACTCGTGTCCTTTTTTCTTGTTCAAATGCTGTCTTGTGAATATGCCTCCAGCGAGTGGAATAACAACGAACAATACTACAGATATAATGAGAGTATCCCAGGGGATTTTAACTCCGCCAATTCCAAGAAGCAGAGCCACTATCGGCGTGAAGGCCACAAGAATAATCAGGTCGTTTGTCGCCACCTGTACTACAGTGTAAGCAGCGTTCCCTTTTGTAAGATGACTCCAGACGAAGACCATGGCTGTACATGGAGCCGCACCGAGAAGTATCGCTCCAGCGAGATAGTTTTGTGCCAATGCAGGTGAAATAAGATTGGAGAAAATCACGTTGAAGAAGAGCCAGGCGATCGCGAACATGGAAAAAGGTTTGATCAGCCAGTTTGTAATCCAGGTGATGTAGAGGCCCTTTGGATTCTTACCAACATTTTTTACGCTTTGGAAATCTACCTTGAGCATCATAGGATAAATCATCAACCAGATGAGAATTGCAATAGGTATTGACACATTGGCGTACTCAAACTGGCCGAGAAAATCGGGAATAGCAGGGAGGTACCTGCCTATAAGTACTCCTGCAGCCATACAGAGTACTACCCAAAGTGTCAGATACTTCTCAAAAGAACTAATACCGGCTGATTTCTTGTCGCCCATAATTCAACCTCTTGTCTCCTGCAGTATTTTGACAACCTCATCAACTTTCAAGACCTTGCCATAAGATACGACCTTGCCATCGATAACTAGTGCAGGTGTCGACATCACGCCGTAAGCTGCGATCTGAGCGAAATCTGTGACATGCTCTATTGATGTATCCATGTTAAGCTGCTTGAGCGCTTCCGCAGTTGCGGCTTCGAGCTGATTACATTTGGTACAGCCACTACCAAGAACCTTGACTGAGGCTCCTTCTGCTTTAGCTGTTTCTGCTTCTGCCATGCTCTGGTTATCACAATTACCATTGCAGCAGCAGTCTGATTTTTCTTGCTTTTTCTTGCGTTTGCCAAATAATTTCATGATTTTAGACTCCTTTTTCCTTCATAAAATTTTTTCAGGTTATCAGGTAATTTGTAATTACTTGTTTGTTCGTTACTGCTGGTCTTAGAAAAAATCAATTCGAAGATAGCTTTTGCCAGCATTTCCTGGGGCGGGACCTCATATTCTCTGCCCTTATACTCGAAAACACGGCAGTCGACGGCGGTGCCGCTGATATCACTACAGCAGCCGCAGCTGCTTTCTTTTACAGATAGGCAAATATCCCGTCCATCTACGCGAATCGTGGGCGATGACAAGAATTTATGCTCTATAGCAAGTTCTTCAGTCGTCATTTCGATTTTGTTGTAGATTAGATCGAACCCAGCTACCTTGAGTGCCGGTGTTATTATTTCCAAGACCTCTTCCAATACCATATCTGTGCTGACACAGCGGTCACAGGTATTCAGATCAAGGTATAGATAATCGATCGAGATTTTCTCGTTGATTGTAATACCCAGATCTGCTGGCTTTGGCGAGCTGGTCGTGCGGATTTTTCTGCTTCTAAATTTTCCCTCCACTTATTGTGCCTCCTTATGCGATGAATGACTGGAAGATATTGAATAGATATCCGACAGTAATAATTCCGACTGTACAGATAGTGACAAATACGGCCAGCAGCTTAGGTTTGACGGCTCGTCGCAGCATGACGATCGATGGTAATGACAGTGTAGTTACGGACATCATGAAAGCAAGTACGACACCCAGCTGAGCGCCTTTTGCGAACAATGCTTCTGCGATGGGAATGGTGCCAAATATGTCGGCATACATAGGCACACCAATAATTGTGGCTATGAAAACACCAAAAGGATTATTGCTGCCGAGTGCGGATTCAACCCAGGATTCCGGAATCCAGTTATGAATGACGGCGCCGATACCAACACCGATAAGTACATATGGCATAACCTTCTTAAATGTTGAGATCATTTGCTCTTTTGCGTAATTTAGTCTGTCCTTTATAGTAAGTTCGGGCGACGATATATCTACGCTTCCTGCCTTGAGTATAAATTCCTCAACATATTTTTCCATTTTCAATTTCTCGATTAAGGTACCGCCGGCTATCGCAATTATCAATCCGACAACAACATATACAATCGCTACCTTCGGACCGAAAATACTCATCAACAGAACCAACGAGCCGAGGTCGACCATTGGTGATGATATAAGAAAAGAGAAGGTTACACCAAGTGGTAAGCCTGCTGAGGTGAAGCCGATAAACAGTGGAATCGACGAACATGAGCAGAAAGGGGTAACTGTTCCGAGCAGAGCAGCCATGGTGTTAGCGCCGATGCCCTTGAAGCGTCCAAGTATTTTCTTGCTGCGTTCCGGTGGGAAGAAGCTCTGAACATAACTGATCATGAAGATCAGAGTGCAGAGCAGCACTGTTATTTTAATGACATCATAAACGAAGAAATGCAAGCTGCCGACCCAGCGGTTCTCAAGATCCATACCAAGTGCTGATAATAAGCTGCCAACACCATCATGAAGCCATTTCATCCCTAGTATTTGATTTTGGAAAAATTCCCATATATTCTTAATCAGTTCCATATTATAGTATGTCTCCAATCAGTTAGTTTATACGATCGATGTGGTCTGTTTGTTTAAGTAATAATCTGTCAAAATCAAGTGTATTCATCCTACCTGACAGGAACATTTTGCTTCGGCGTCATCTTCAGCGTTTGTAATCTCACTTAGCAATTCAACAGCTTGCAAGCTGCCTGCCTGGCTGATCGAATAGTGTGTCCATTTACCTTCCTGTCTGCTCTGAACGATACCGGATTCTACAAGTATCTTCATATGGTAAGAAAGAGAAGGTTGACTGATATCGAGATCTTCAAGTAATTGACAGGCACAACGTTCGCCCTGACGCAGTAGATCAATAATATATAAACGTTTCTCATCACAGACTGCTTTGAAAACTCTTGCCTGATCAGCGTAATTTTTCATGGCTCACACCTCATATAAAATATATTCTATATGTAGAATACGTCTCATATAGAAAAATGTCAATATATCAATGTGCATATAATACATTCGCTAAGAGACTAATATAATTGCGCTCATTGTGGGTTTTCTCTATACTGAAAATAGTCGGTGCATATCTGTTTCAGATGGGAGATGATATCAATGACAAAAGTCAGTTTAATATGGCATGGACATTCCTGCTTTAGTATCGGCTGCAGTGGATATAGTTTGATTTTAGATCCATACAAATCAGAGATGATTGGGTATCCGCCTTTGTGTGTGAAGGCTCATGTGATGCTATCTTCACATCAGCATGAAGATCACAACTATCGGCCTGCTGTCGATTTTCAGCCTGCCCCAAACAATCTTCTGCAGCAGTTGTCTCTTGATGACGAGTGGCCGGGACAGAACGGCGGCGATACAATTTTCTATTATAAGATACTTCCAACCAAACATGACGATGCCGGAGGACGCAAAAGGGGAGATAACAGTATTCATATTATTGATGCATGTGGCTTTCGCATTGCCCATATGGGCGACTTGGGCCATATGCTTAACCCACAGCAGCAATCGTATCTGAGAGATCTTGATATGTTGCTTGTTCCGGTCGGCGGTTATTATACTATTGATGCTAAACAGGCATATGAAACGGTTCTACAGCTGAATCCACGCAATGTTGTGCCAATGCATTTTATTGGTCAGTACGGAGATCTGAATATCTCAACTGTAGATCCGTTTGTCAGGTTGATTGAACATGATTTTCAAATAAAGCAAGTTGATGGTTACGAGATAACATATTCAGGTAATACCAGAAATATCTGCTACTTTTTTAAAAAACTAAAATTGCATGAAGATTGATGAAGCCCTTGACTTGGAGTTCACTCCATATTCTACAATGAATATAACTTAATACTGAAGATACTCAACAATCAGCATCTGCTAATTGTTGAGGTATTTGCCTGCGTAGATGTGGACGGAAATTAAGAGAGGAAGAACAACTATGATTTACAAAGAATTTCAAGGACTGAAATTATCCGCACTTGGGTTTGGCGCGATGAGACTGCCAACCATAAATGGTCAGGATTCCGTTATTGATGAGGAGCAATCTGCTGCTATGGTTGATTACGCGATGAATAACGGTATCAATTATTATGATACAGCCTGGGGTTACCATGCCGGTAACTCAGAATTAGTCATGGGGAAAATTCTGAAACAGTATCCAAGAAATCAGTTCTATCTCGCCTCGAAATTTCCTGGGTATGATCTCAATAACATGGGAAAAGTTGAGGAAATTTTTGAGAAGCAGCTTGAGAAGTGCCAGGTCGACTATTTCGATTTCTATCTAATTCATAATGTCTGTGAAATGAATATTGATGCCTACCTCGACAGGCAGTACGGAATTATGGATTATCTGTTGAAACAGAAAAACGCCGGACGTATTAAGTATATCGGCTTCTCGATTCATGGTGGCAATGAGGTTATGCGCAAATTTCTGGATGCCTACGGCGAGCACATGGAGTTTGGCCAGATTCAGCTTAACTACATTGATTGGACCTTCCAGGACGCGAAGACCAAGGTAGATATGCTTAGAGAACGTAATATTTCAGTATGGGTCATGGAGCCACTGAGAGGCGGCAAGCTTGCGGCTGTCAATGAAGAGAACTCAGCGATGCTAAGAGAAAAAAGACCCGATGAATCGGTTGTCTCCTGGGCTTTCCGTTTTTTACAAGGACTTCCTGAGGTCAAGATGATTCTATCTGGTATGTCCAACATGGAACAGCTCAAGCAAAATGTCGAGACTTTTGCCAGTGACAAACCGCTCAACTCTGAGGAGCAGAAGGCATTGATATCTGTGGCTGCTAATATGATTAGTAAGATCGCGCTGCCTTGTACCTCTTGCGGCTACTGCCTTAGCCACTGTCCGCAGGAATTGAATATTCCTGAACTGCTGAATCTGTACAATGAGTTTTATTTTACCGGTGGTGGTTTCATCGCGCCTATGGTGATTGGAACTATGCCTGAAGAAAAACGTCCAAGTGCCTGCATAGGCTGCAGAAGCTGCGAAGCTGTTTGTCCGCAACAGATTAAGATATCCGATGCTTTGGCCGAGCTTGCAGCAGCGATGTAAGTTATCAGCTCAACCTGCCATCAGCGACTCTTGTGAATCTGTCGGTAGTGAATTTATCAATCTTAGTAAGTTTTAAAACAGCGTATTCGTTATTCAGCAGATTTTCACTGTAAACTCCGGCTTCTTCCATCAACACAATTGGCGCAAGTCGATAGTTAATGCAATATTCAAGAGTCATGTCAGTTAGGAAAACATCATTACCGCTTCGCCGGATGACGGCCTGCTCGACGCCGTCGAGTCTGGCCTTCTCCAGCATCGGAGCAAATGATTTTCCTAATGTGCTGGTTAAACCTGCGTCAGATATGCTGATGGAGTAAATTGCGAAGATTTCGCCGGACTTATTTATCATCGGGAAGTGTAAGGTGTTCATAACTTCATTCATGCGCGAAATGTCAGAAATCTGACGTGAATTTAGGATAGCGACTGGATTAAGAAAAGAAATATTTTTCAGATCTGCTTCGTTATATCCTTCAGTTTCCGGCGAATTTTTCAGCTTGGAAATTAAGTTTGGATAATCACGGATTATCGTCGATAGGATATCTTTATCAGTTAATGTCGCTGTGCTGCCGTTAACTTCGCTGCCTGTTGGCGATGCGGAGAAGAAAACCGCCCATATAATTATTAAAACAACAGAGATTGCCAAAATTGGGAAAACTGCCGGTATCAGGTTCCATCGTTTCATTTTCATTTAATCGACCTCCGATTTGCTTCCTTAATATATAGACGATTTGCAACAGGATTTTGTTGCATTGCGTCAGGGGGAGCGGTCTCTCAATCACATCGAGAAAAACTGCCTCCATATATATAACGAAGCAAAGAGCCGATTTGTTTCACTTTATTTCAAATTTATGAAAAAATATGAGAAAAAGTTGAGACATACTGTTATTTCTCAGTTCTCGGTCAATTGTCTCAGATCATAACCACTTGGATTCTGGAATAAGCGTAGTCCAAACAGTGGCGCGACAGCAAGAATATGATCGAAGATATCTGCCTGAATTGTTTCGTATTCTGACCAGTCGGTAGTTTTTGTGAACATGTAGAGCTCAATCGGCAAACCATATTCTTTTGGTGGCAGCTGACGAACCATTTGAATCATGTCCTGACGTATCCTTGTATGGCTTCGAATGTATTCGATAATATAAGCTCGGAAGGTTCCTACATTGGTCATATGTCTGCCATTTACCGGACTACTATTGTTAATCTTGTGAGTTGTATTATAGTTTTCGATTTCTGACTGTTTGCTGTTTACATATTCCTTAAGAATATCTATTTCCATAAATGAGTTAATCATTTCATCCGTGCAAAAACAAATACTGCTGATAAAGTCCGTATACTTGGTGTAAATTGAGAAATAAAAAAAGAGCCACGAGCTCTCTTTCGGTATAATAGGTTTTGCGAAACTAACAACTGAAAGGAAAGAGATCATGGCTCAAGTACATCTTAC
>JAQVJP010000129.1 GCA_028695145.1 Eubacteriales bacterium | reverse complement strand
AAAAATTCCAATGGGACATTTTCATTATAGTAGGAGTATGATTATTTGAGATATTACGCTGGATACCTTTACTTATGAGGCGTTGTTGAATATTCCTCGAATAATAATATATCTGGGATAATGTGCCCAGCAACCGGCAAGCTTAACAGAGCTGCTTTGCAGCTTATTGTAGCCGGCATAACCGTCTACCTGAAGCACACCCGAATAACCAGCCAGAAAATTGACCGGATGTTTGGCTGCCCTTGTTGTTTGGTAATCATAAACAACTATCGGCGGACTGCCCCTGCCTGTCCTAAACATCCACATATATGAGTTTTGTTTTGCTGTCCTACCCGGTTCGTTGAGCACCTGCAAGACTGTTTCGTCAGCATGAATATGCTTCTTGCTAACCAGCTCTTGGTGCATATATCTATACAGCGGCTCCACATATATTTCTGCTGTTTTCATCAGCCAGTTACTTAGTGTTTGTCGACTAAGAACTATATCCAGTTGCTTGAACTGTTGTTCTATGCGATTTAGCGGCATTGCCAGACTGTACTTCTGTTCCATTAACCAGGCAAGTGTTTCCGCTCCAGCTGAGCTTTTGGGTAATACAGGTTCGTACTCTCTGGACTTGGCAAAGTTTGTATGGAAATCATTTCCATCACAGCTATTGCAAACGTACACCGGTGTTATGTGTTTAATTACTTCTACCTTGGCAGGGATAACCTTTATCTCATAACGCTTTTCTTCTTTGGCTTGTTGCATCTGACTGTTACAATCAGGACAAATCTTCTGTTCATCAGAAAGATCGTGTACAAAAGTATCTGTTACAAGCGCTTCTAGATTTTCTTTTTTGGTCATCTTAGATTTTCTGCGAGTATAGGTGATCTCTTCTACGCTCGGTTCATCAACCTTATCATCAGCAGTTATCTCCGCCTCGTTGAACAAATTTAATTGTTCAGGCACAACTATATTCTTTTCGCTGGAAGAACCAAACAACTTTTTCTTAAGCAATCTGAACTGTTCCTCATAGTGTTCTACTAAGGCATCTCTTTGTTTTAACTGCTCTAAAAGAGCAACGTTTTGCTGCTTAAGTAATTCTATTTCTTGCTGTAGATCCAGGGATTTATCGGGACTTTTTTGCTCGTTTTTCATACAGCTATTATACCATTTTCAGAGCAACATTAAAAGCCTGAAACGCTTATATTTCAGGCTTTAAGGTACTTTTTTCTATTTGTTTTTTAGTAAGAATATTTGTAGATCGGCATGCTGGATCTTTGTTTATCTACAAGACTTAAACCATGTAAAAGCCAGTTCAATTCTTCCTCCGTTAACTCCATTACTCCGTCGGTTTCCTTGGGCCAAGCAAACCGCCCTTGCTCCAATACTTTGTAATATAGCCAGAACCCGTTTTTGTCATACTGTAGGATCTTTATCTTGTTTTGATCTCTGTTGCAAAATACATACATGTTTTTGTCGTATGGATTTAAATCGAACGATGCCTTTACTATTGAGGATAGTGCGTATGTCGATTTCCTAAGATCAGTAGCTCCTTTGGCCAAATATATCCTGCCAGGTTTCGGAATAATCATTTTCTCAATACCTCCATTACTGCTGCCAGCATCTCTTTGTTAAAATCATGACCTATCACTATGCTTATTCCACTAGGCAATTCCAGGCGCATGGTTGCTGTTGAGGCGTTTGAAGCTGGTAATATCTCAGCATCGGCTACTTCGTACCAAGTACTACCTGATTGTGTAGTTGAAGCTATTCTTCTTCGCCATCTGTAGAATGAGGTTTTAGAAACACCTTGTTCTAAACACCATTCTTCCAGACCTAAGTCACTTTGCTCATATTCTGTGATTTTTTCTCGCCAAAATTCTTCTCGACTTCGCCGCATAATCTCACCACCCTTTTTGTCTAAGGGTAATATGTGTTCTTGTGCTTTTACAGCTGCTATTTTTTTACGCTTACGTTTATCTGGTATCATAATGGGAGAAGGAACTATTCAAGATGAGCAGTTAATTATGATAACACAGATGACACTCAGAAGTATTATTGCACCAGCTTTAGTACAACGATTTCCAGATGCCGTGGAAGCGGCTGCGGTGATGGATGAACTCAATCGTAGACTGCAGGAATCATGAAAGAAGGAAAGAACATGTTAAGTATTCAAGCACAAATGTTAAATCAGATATTTAAAAGCATGCCTCAGGAACCTATTGATGCAGTGCATGATTATGTGAAAGAAAGAGAGCAGAACCAAAAAAGAAAACCAGCGAAAAAGCCTAAGGGAATCACTTTGGAAATTGTAGACTTTGGCGGTGTGGATGGAGAAATCATTAGGCCAAGGAATCCGGATCCAAAGAAAGTTATATGGTTTATTCATGGAGGTGGATGTACCACAGGTTCTGCACTAGAGAGTAGAGGCTGTACCTATTATCTTGCAGAAAAACTCGGATATACTATTATTTCTAATAATTATCGTTTGTCTCCGGAGAATAAGTGGCCGGCTCAATTAGATGATTGTATGGTAGTATATGATCGGATTATTACATTAGGTTTTGATATGAGCCGTGTAATACTCATAGGGGGCAGTGCTGGAGCTTGGTTAGTGTTGTCTGTTGCACTTCGTGCAAGAGACGAGAAAAAAGTTATGCCAAAGGGGATTTGTGCATTTTCTCCACTTACCAATCAGGCAGATGATCTTCCAAGTCACCATGGTAACGAGAAGACAGATTATATGTTAAAAGATATGCTGTATCGTCCAGGTCAGAATATTGCAGTGTTTGGGGAGGCAACACCTCCAAGAGCTGTGATGACGGATCCGTATGTGTCACCTTATTTTGGAGATTACCAGGGACTTCCGCCAATTTATCTTGCGGTATCCGGCTCCGAGGTACTCTATGACGATGCCACAACCTTATATGAAAAACTAAAAGCAGAAGGTCATCCAGTGGAAATTGAGATTGTTGATGGAATATGTCATGCTTATGCGACCTTTCCAATGATGCCAGAAGCAAGGGAAACACTAAAAAAAGCCATTGATTTCGTAGAAAATCAGTAAGAATATGCCAAATCTATCATCTCATCATAATAATCAGGAATAAATAGTATCTAAATACTATGATGGTTGCGATATTCATTCGGTGTCACCCCGGTATATTTTTTAAAAACACTTTGAAAATGTGGTTGTGAAGAGAAGAGTAATTCTTCAGATATAGTAGCTAAAGAACAATCTGTCAGTTGCAGACGTTCTTTAGCTTTTTCTATTTTTTGTTTTGTTATATAGCCGCTGTTCTCAGTTATAACGAGCATGAATCTGACTAATACCCGCGGACTTATAATTTTCCTCTACATCGCGATGAACGTACCTTTTACCATATTTTTCTCTTGTCTTTCTTCAGAAATCTCTCGTTTACATTTGAAGAAGCGGCAGCAATCGACGGCTGCAGCCCGATGGGGACTTTTTGGAAAATTATGTTGCCGCTGGCGCAGCCCGGTATCATCACTCTTCGACTATGGTGACGCTATCCGTTTTGGTGCGTCAACCGCAGAAGAAGATGAGCAGGACTTGTCACTCGTAAGTGTTGACCTCAAACTGGCCGAAGCCTATACTCGCGGTTTTCTCGAAACAACCGGCAGCATCATGATCGCAAGAGAAATAGAACTCATGACCTGGGGAGCCAAATTAATGACTCTCGAATGTGGTATTCGCTTCCTGGCAGACTATCTAAACGGTGACACCTATTTCAAAATACATCGCCCTAATCAGAATCTCGATCGCTGCCGCACACAGTTCAAGCTGGTCGAAGATCTCGAAAACAAATGGCAAACCTATCAGCAGATGGTCTCAGACAATTATTCCCGGATCGTGAGGGAAGCCCATGCATAAGATACTCGTAACAGGCGGCGCCGGTTTCATCGGCTCGCACACCTGCACAGCTCTACTCGAAAACGGCTATGAAATCGTCGTAGTAGACAATCTAAGCAATAGCAGCCGCAAAGCGCTCGAACGCGTGCGAATAATTTGCGGTATTAACGAAGACACCGGCGCAAGCACCTCGCCTGCTAACTCGCGACTTGTTTTTCATGAATGTGATTTGCTCGATCAGGAAGCGCTTGCGCAAATATTCGCTCAATACGAAATAGAAGCGGTCATCCACTTCGCAGCCTTCAAAGCTGTCGGCGAATCAGTCGAGAAACCGCTTGCGTACTACCGCAATAATCTGCAGGGAACAATCAATCTCTGTGAACAGATGGCCAAACACGGCGTCAAAAAAATTGTCTTCAGTTCATCAGCCACGGTTTATGGCGTGCCAGACAGCGTGCCCATAGCAGAAACCGCGCCGCTGCGCTGCACCAATCCCTATGGTTGGACAAAATTCATGTGCGAACAGATTCCTCGCGATTTTGCCAACGCTGATATAGCAAGATCAGTTGCTCTGTTGCGCTACTTCAATCCAATTGGCGCGCATCCTTCCGGACTTATCGGCGAAGACCCACGCGGCATCCCTAACAATTTATTGCCATATGTCCTGCGAGTCGCGGCCGGCCAATACCCACAAGTCAATATCTATGGACAAGACTATCCAACGCCTGACGGCACCGGTATTCGTGACTACATACATGTAGTAGATCTCGCGGCCGGCCATGTCAGCGCACTCAAATATATCGACCGACACACCGGAACCGAAGCCTTCAACCTCGGCACCGGCAACGGCTACAGCGTACTTGAAATAATCCAAGCAATGGAAAAAGCCTGCGGCTGCCCAATACCTTATCAAATTACCGAACGCCGCCCCGGCGACGCAGCCGAAGGTTATGCTGACAACACACTAGCCAGACTCAAACTCGGCTGGATAGCACAGTACGGCATCGACGAAATGTGCCGCGACGCCTGGAATTGGCAACAGAAAAACCCACGAGGATACGAAAACGCAAGTGTGTGAGACCACAAGGATGTGAAAACACAAGTATGTGAGATCACAAGGATGTGAAAACAATGCTTGATATGCATATACATCTGATGGAAGCCGCCGAGCCAGATCCCGGTTGCCTACTAAAATCAA
Source organism: Eubacteriales bacterium (assembly GCA_028695145.1). GTDB lineage: Bacteria > Bacillota > Clostridia > Saccharofermentanales > UBA5734 > JAAYFZ01. Next base: position 1,281 of record JAQVJP010000129.1, on the reverse strand, counting down.
TGCACAATAGCGGCATCACCGAGGGATTCATAATATCTCCGCCGCCGGCCAGCTTCACACGAACCGATCCCGACGCACCGCAAAACAAATTCGCAAACCGCCTCGATATGATACTACAATGGTGTAACGGCGGAGATCGCCCAGCGGATCGCAAGTTGAGCGGTCGCCTGGATCTCCCGGCGGATCGCGAATCAAGCGGTCGCCTGCTCCATCCTATCATGTGGATCGACCCACATGAACCAGAAGCAGACAAGCAGATACAACAGGCACAAGACCACGGTATAGCAGGCTTCAAAATAATCTGCACACAAGCCCCGCCGGAACATCCCGCTGTAATCAAAGCCGCGGAGCAAATAGCTGAGCTGAATCTGCCCATCATATTTCACTCAGGCATACTCTGGGACGGTCACAACTCATCTCAATACAACCGCCCCGCCGGGTTCGAAGCCCTAATCAGAATACCCAAACTCAGATTCTCCATGGCACACGCATCATGGCCCTGGATCGATGAATGCCTCGCGGTATATGGTAAATTCAACCAACTAAAAAACACACAACCCAATGTAAGCTCAGAGCTCTTCATAGATCTCACACCAGGCACACCAAAAATCTACCGCGAAGAACTCATCCGCAAACTCCTAACCATCGGTTATCCCCTCGAAGACAACATTCTCTTCGGCACCGACAACATGGCCAACAACTACAACACCACCTGGGCTCAAGACTGGCTGCAAACAGACCATCAACTCATAGAAAAATATCAAACAGAAAAAACAGAGCAACTCTGGCAAAAGTACACAACACTCAATGCCCGCCGATTTTTATATGGATGATGATATGGAATCGGCTGCGCGCGTAGCGTCTCAGCCGATTTTATTAAAAATGCAAGCGCGCACTGGTGCGCGCTTGCTCCGCTTAATTTAAGAACTCAAAACGACTGGCACTAATGCGTTATAGGCGCTTTTGCCGGTATATCCAAGCGCGTCCAAGCGGCGGCAAGCGAAGGCAAACGCAGCCAAGTGGATCGCGCAGCGCTGGTCGATTTGCGATATCGACATCCAAGCGTAGGCAAGTGTAAGCAAACTGACCCAAGTGCAACCAAACGTAGTCAAGCTGGCACCGCGGTGCCAGTTAGGGTCAACTAATAATCTGACAAAAAACAGCGGAATCGGCTGCGCGCGTAGCGTCTCAGCCGATTTTATTAAAATTGCAAGCGTGAACCGGTTCACGCTTGCTCCGCTCAATCCAGCAGCTCGAAAAGCCTGTTATTGCTGTGTTATA
>JAQVJP010000128.1 GCA_028695145.1 Eubacteriales bacterium | reverse complement strand
AGCTGTGGCAACTACTATCTTGAGGTAAATGGCACCTTCGTGGTAACAAAGGTCAGCTTCTCCAACTGGAAGGTTACGCAGTACACCATGACCAATACTACGGCAGAGAGAATTAACCTTGCAGGAATGAGGACTTCCTATATTCACAGAGGGTATATCTTCTTCCGAGGTTATAACAACTCCAATCATATTTACAAGATGGAAATCGGAAACTCTGCAAATGTGGAGCAGCTAAAACTGGTAGGCTTTTCAAGTATCAACGGAACCTTTGCACTGGGTATCAATGGCAGAATTTATATTGAGGGATATAGTGGAGGAGTCTATTATCTGTATGTAATTAACCTTGATACAAATGAGATTTTGAAAGTTGAAGCTTCCCGGATCATTGGCGGCAATAACTATCCCTGCTACACCCCGGTGCTGAATGAACCAATGCTGTGGTTTGGAAGCTACGGAAACTGGTCAACCATTGGATACTTTATCCTATCCAACTATCTGGCCACCATCAACAACCTGTCTGAGCCTGTGACGAAAACGGCAGATAAAACCATGAAGGTCACTTATATCATTCAGGAGCAGTAACAACTTCATATTCGGAAACGAGGACTATCCAACTTTGGACAGTCCTTTTTTCATACACAAAATCAAAGAAAGCGAGGAATTTCACATGAAAGAATTCTGGAACACGATTCAATTTGTCTTTGCAGGCATCGGCGGCTGGCTCGGCTGGTTCTTAGGCGGCTGTGACGGTCTGCTCTATGCACTGCTTGCCTTTGTGGTGGTGGACTATATCACGGGAGTGATGTGTGCCATCTCTGACCACAGCCTGTCCAGCGAGGTAGGCTTCAAGGGCATCTGCCGAAAGGTGCTGATTTTTCTGCTCGTGGGGATTGCAAATATCCTTGATGTGCAGGTTATCGGAACCGGCTCTGTACTGAGAACGGCAGTGGTATTTTTCTACATTTCCAACGAGGGTATCTCCCTTTTGGAGAATGCAGGACATCTTGGTCTGCCTATCCCTGCAAAGATGAAGGAAGTATTGGAACAGCTGCATGACCGCAGCGAGAAAGGAGACGAATAATTATGGCTTATACAAACAGTCCTCTTGTAGTTTACACGGGACTCAGTCCGAATCACTCCGGGCAGAGAACCCATTCCATTGACCGTATCACACCACATTGTGTGGTGGGTCAGTTATCAGCAGAAACCATCTGTGCCTGTTTTCCGGCAGGACGGGATGCAAGCTGCAATTATGGCATCGGCACAGACGGCAGAGTGTCTTTGTGCGTGGAGGAAAAGAACCGCTCTTGGTGTTCCTCCAGCAGTGCCAATGACCAGAGAGCCATCACGATTGAATGTGCCAGTGATAAGACTGAGCCGTATGCCATGAACAGTGCAGTATATAACGCCCTTATCAAACTCTGCACAGACATCTGTAAGCGTAACGGCAAGAAGAAACTTCTGTGGTTTGCCGATAAGAACAAGTCCTTAAATTATGCTCCGAAGTCCGATGAGATGGTCATTACTGTACATCGCTGGTTTGCTAATAAAAGCTGTCCGGGCGATTGGCTCTATAACAGACTGGGGGATTTGTCCGCAAAGGTAACGGCGGCTCTTGGAGGAACGGCACAGACTCCGACCGCAGACAGTACGGTTTGGTATCGTGTGCGTAAGACTTGGGCAGATGCCAAGAGTCAGCTTGGAGCCTATAAGGAACTTGCCAATGCGAAAGCCTGCGTAGACAAGCATCCGGGATATAGTGTGTTTGATGTAAATGGTGTAAACATCTACACATCTAACACAACTGCTTCTGCCGTGCCGTATCAAGTGTGTGTGTCCATTTCGGACTTGAACATCCGCAAAGGTCCCGGCACGAATTATGCCAGAACGCAGTACATCCCGGTTGGTACATACACCATCGTGGAGGAAGCTGACGGACAGGGTGCATCCAAGTGGGGCAGGCTGAAAAGCGGCGCCGGATGGATTTCGCTGGATTATTGCAAGCGGGTGTAACTGAATAGCAAGAGAATGAAAAGCCTGTGTGAGTTCCTTGATTGGGACTTTCACAGGCTTTTTTCTGTTTTATGGGGTTCGATGATGCAGGAATTTTCGCTTATCGGTAGGTGGGAACAAATCCACCGTTCAGATAGGAGGAATTGCTATGCAGGTAACAAAGCTGACAGCAGAGCAAATAAACACTGCACCAAAGAAGCACCAATATACTATGGAAGAAATGCAGCGAGAATATGACTATATCAGAGCTGAACAGATGACAAAAAAGCTGCTCAATAAAGGTCTGATTACGGAGGAAGAGTACGACATAATCATGACAAAAAACCGACAGGTATTCTCCCCTATTTTGTCGGATTTATATCCCCGGTAATCGTTGCTATTACAGGGGTTCAGAGGTAATATGTGACCTACCAAAGAGGAGGTGAGTTGATGAAACGGATAACAAAAATAAAGGAAAATGAGAGCCTTGCCCTTGGCAAGAAGCTGCGTGTTGCAGCCTACTGCCGTGTCTCCACAGACAGCGATGAACAGATGGTCAGCCTGGAGGCACAGAAAAACCATTACGAATCCTATATTAAGGGGAATCCGGAATGGGAGTTTGCAGGACTTTATTTTGATGAAGGAATCTCCGGCACAAAGAAAGCAAAACGCACGGCACTCCTTCAGATGATGAAAGACTGCGAACAGGGCAAGATTGACTATATTATTACAAAGTCTATCAGCCGTTTTGCAAGGAATACAACAGACTGTCTGGAGATGGTAAGGAAGCTGATAGACCTTGGCATATTCATATATTTTGAAAAGGAAAATCTGAACACGGGGTCAATGGAAAGTGAACTGATGCTTTCCATATTGAGCAGCCTTGCGGAGAGTGAGTCTGTTTCCATTTCGGAAAACAGTAAATGGGCAATCCAGAAGCGATTTCAGAATGGAACCTTTACCATTTCCTATCCTCCATACGGCTATAAGAATGTAGATGGTGAGATGGTAGTGGAGCCTGAACAGGCAGAAGTTGTGAAGTTCATTTTTGCTGAAACCCTTGCGGGAAAGAGTTCTAGTGCGATTTCATCGGAATTGCAAAAGCGGAAGGTGCCTACCCGTAAGGGCGGCAGCTGGACACCGACTACGGTGCGAGGCATTCTTTCCAATGAAAAATATGTGGGAGATGTTCTTTTTCAGAAGACCTATACGGATTCCCATTTCAATAGGCATACAAATTATGGCGAGCGTGACCAGTACATGATGCAGGATCATCATGAAGCTATCATCAGCCGGGAGGACTTTGAAGCCGCAGGGATGCTAATCAATCAGAGGGCAGCAGAAAAAGGAATTCTGAAAGGCACAGGCAAATACCAGAACCGCTACCCTTTCTCCAGCAGGATTATCTGCGGAGAGTGCGGTGCCAAGTTCAAACGCCGGATTCACAGTGCAAGCAAAGTGAAGTATGCTGCATGGTGCTGCAGTCAGCACATTGATGATATTTCAAAATGCTCCATGATGTATATCCGGGAAGATGCAATAGAACAGGCTTTTGTCACGATGATGAATAAGCTGGTATTTGGCAGAAAACAGGTATTGAAGCCACTGCTCGATGCCCTGCGGGAAACAAGCCGGACAGATGGTCTTGGGCGAATCAATGAACTGGAATCAAGACTGGAGAAGAATCTGGAACGCAGGCAGGTGCTGATGGGACTCATGACCAAGGGGTATCTGGAGCCTGCACTGTTCAATCAGGAAAACAACGAACTGCTGGCAGAGGCAGCACAGATGAATGCAGAAAAGGAAAACCTGTCCCATGCCATCAATGGAGAACTTACCCGTACCGAGGAGGTCAGCAGCCTTTTGCGATTTGCCAATAAGGAAGAAATGCTGACAGTCTTTGACGGGGATTTATTTGAAGAATATGTGGAGCAGATTGTGGTCTGTTCCAGAACAGAGATTGCATTCCACATGAAGTGCGGACTGATTTTGAAGGAAGGAGTGTAGCATATGGGACACACACCATACGGATATCGCATTGAAAACGGAAAAGCGGTAGTCAATGAAGAACAGGCGGCTCAGATACGGACACTGTATGAAGGGTATCTTGGAGGTCTGGCATTGATGGAAGCGGCAAAAGCAGCAGGATTAAAGCTGTACCACGGTTCCGCAAAGCGGATGATGCAGAACCGCCATTACCTTGGAGATGCTTACTATCCGGCGATTATCAAACAGGATATCTTTGATGCAGCACTTGCTGAACAGCAGAAAAGAGCCAAGAGTCTGGGCAGGGTTTTTGAGCCGAAGGAAGCAGAAACGGCACCGCCTGCCATGCAGTTTACCATTGGCAGAGTAACACAAAAATATGAAGACCCATTTAGGCAGGCAGAATATGCCTACAGTTTGATAGAAAGTGAGGTCAGAGAAAATGACACAGAGTAGAATCACAGTCATCCCAGCAAGACAGCGTGTCGGAACGCAGAAGAAAACAGCGGAAAAGCCAAAGATGCGTGTGGCTGCCTACTGTCGTGTTTCCACGGATAGTGATGAGCAGGCTACAAGCTATGAGGCACAGATTGAGCATTATACGGATTTCATTCAACAGAAGCCGGATTGGATATTTGCCGGAATCTATGCCGATGATGGTATCTCCGGCACCAATACCAAAAAGCGTGAGGAGTTCAACCGCATGATCGAAGACTGCATGGCTGGAAAAATCGACATGGTCATTACCAAGTCCATCAGCCGATTTGCCAGAAACACATTGGATTGCCTGAAATATATCCGTCAGCTGAAGGATAAGAACATTTCAGTATTCTTCGAGAAGGAGGCAATCAACACAATGGATGCCAAAGGCGAGGTGCTTCTTACCATTATGGCCTCTCTTGCACAGCAGGAAAGCCAGTCCCTCTCACAGAATGTGAAACTTGGATTGCAGTATCGATACCAGCAGGGACTGGTGCAGGTCAACCATAACCGCTTCATGGGATACACTAAGGATGAGGACGGCAAACTCATCATCGAGCCGAACGAGGCGGAGATTGTAAAACGCATCTATCGGGAGTATCTGGAAGGACAGAGTTTTCTCCAAATTGGCAGAGGTCTGGAAAGGGACGGTATATTGACAGGAGCGGGAAAGCAAAGATGGAGACCAGAGTCCGTGAAGAAGATACTGACCAACGAAAAGTACATTGGGGATGCACTGCTTCAAAAGACCTATACCGTGGATTTTCTCACAAAAAAGCGTGTCAGCAATAACGGCATCGTTCCGCAGTACTATGTGGAGAACAGTCATCCGGCTATTATTCCCCGTGACCTTTATATGCAGGTGCAGGAAGAAATCCTCCGCAGGGCGAACATCCATAGCGGAACAGAGCAAAAGAAGCGAGTATACAGCAGCCGCTACGCTTTATCCAGTATTGTGGTGTGTGGACACTGTGGTGATATTTTTCGCAGAATCAAATGGAATAACCGTGGGTGCAAGTCAACCGTATGGCGATGTGTAAGCCGTGTGGAAAAGGATGGCCAAGATTGCCCGGCAAGAACGGTCAAGGAGGAGACCTTGCAGGAGGTTGTAGTAAAGGCAGTCAATGAGATGGTGGGAGAGCAGGATACCTTCCTTCCCCTCTTGCAGGCGAATATAGAATCTGCTCTTGGCGGGAGCAGCGAAGAAGCCATTGCTGCCATTGACCAAAAGCTGGTGGAACTTCAAAAGGAACTGCTGCAATTGGCGAATGCCAAAAAGGATTATGAGCCGATTGCGGTGGAAATCGACAGACTGAGGGAAGAAAAGCAAAGTATCATGGTGGATGATGCCGAGCGAGAAGGTACAAGGCAGCGTGTGCAGGAAATGATGGAATATCTTCAGAAACAGTCTGCGGAAGTTACTGAATATGATGAACAGCTGGTCAGACGGCTTGTGGAGAAGATAACAGTGTTTGACGAGAAGTTTGTGGTTGAGTTCAAAGCTGAGGTTGAAGTAGAGATTGAGATGTAAGTAGAAAAACTACACATATAATTCAGTAATGAAATACTGTGAGTATGGTTGAGTACATCACTAAGAAATTAATGACGTAACTAATGAATACTATAATAGTATGTATATTCAACAAAATATAATTTATTGGCAATGCGGTTTTTGTTTATAATCACAAAACATACATCTAAACATTGACAACTATCTATGTGTATGATATAATTTCTACAGTTAAGAGAGGCGGTGTGATAAAGAATGAGCTATAAAGACGATGTGAGATTGATAAAAGCCTTAGCAGATGAAAACAGACTTGCTATTCTGGAACTTCTACAAGGTGGAGAAAAATGCGGATGTGTTTTGTTAGAGGAAC
>JAQVJP010000025.1 GCA_028695145.1 Eubacteriales bacterium | reverse complement strand
GAGTGTGGTGGCTCGGGGGATTTTCTTGTATCTGAATTTCTGTATCATAAGGATTGTAAAACCATCTATTTTTTTACATAGTTCTAAAAAATATTTCTTGCGGTATAATATTGATTGTCATAAATCTTTATTAATTGAGGGGACATATATGCTACCTTTTAAACAGCTTACTTACGATGATATTCCAACAATAGAAAAATATATCAGTTATCAGGATTATAGGACCAGCGAGTACACTATTGCCGGGATATACATGTGGCGTCGATATTTTGATATGGCCTGGTGCGTAGTCAATGATATGTTGTTTATTCGCATGACTTTTCAGTCTGAGACACCTTATTTTTGTGTCCCGGTAGGACCTGGAGATCTCCGTTCAGCTCTCGGCGAGCTTAGAAATTGTTGCCGTGAGCAACGTCAGGATTTGTGTTTAGCGGCTGTCCCGGATGGTGCCAGAGCACTAATCGAAGAAGAATTTGGCAATCCTATGTCTGTAGAATCAACCAGAGACTGGTATGACTATCTTTATTTGACGGAGGAGCTTGCTAATCTTACCGGCAAGAAATTCAAAACACAACGCAATCATATTAATAAATTCAAGCGTAGCTACACTGATTATAGATTTGTACGCATAAATGCAGAAAATATTGACCAAGTCCGTGACTTCTACAAGGAGTACGCGCCTGATAACACCCCCGAGGGTGAACTGCCGGAATCTGAGAGCCAGGCAGTTTCAGAATTCATAAACGAATATTATGACCGTTTCAACTCAATCGGCTATTTTCTGGAAATTCACGGAGAGGTGGCCGGATTCGCGTTTGGCGAAATTGTCAATGACACGCTCTTCGTTCACATTGAAAAAGCATCCTTAAACTGGCATGGCAGCTATCAGATGCTGGTAAATGGATTCGCCCTCGAACTCCCCTCTGAGATTAAATATATCAACAGAGAGGAGGACGTAGGCATTGAAGGCTTGCGTCAATCCAAGCTCTCATATAATCCGATCGAGCTGCTGGCCAAGCATACAATTAGAGTTAAGCTATAGATTTGAATTAATCAATAGCCCATTTCTGCCAGCACACGGTCAATAGCACGAGCGTTCTTGAGACTGAACTCATGACTGACATATGGAGATTCGCCATCGCTTACGCATCGACCCAATTGTTCAACTTCAAGCTTGTAATTATTCGGAGTATCGACTGTATAACTCACTGTTTTATCCTTAAGAATTACTCTGTAGGTCAATTGTCCACAGGCATTAAATGGTACCGGCGCTTCTATAGTTCCTTGAGTCCCATGAATGAAAAAACGATCGGATCGCTGAGGTGAACACATACCGGTTACAATACTGGCTCTGCAACCACCAGGAAATTCCATATAGGCCGCAGCGAAATCATCAATTTTCTCTTCTGTAAACCTGGCAAAAGCCTGCACAGACGATGGTTCCTCGCCGATCAGTGTCAGCAGCAGAGAAATATTGTAGCAGCCCAAATCATAAACACCACCACCAAGTGTATCACGACGCACACGAATATTTTCTTCGGTATAGCCGGGAGTAAGAAATGTAGTTTCAATAAACCTCGCTTGTCCGATTATCCCACTGTCCAAAGTCTGTTTAATATGTTTGATCACAGGACTGTGTAGATAAGCAAAAGCTTCCATCAGCTGGACGCCCGCTTCATCACAGGCAGCAATCATTTCTGCTATGTCCGCTTCGTTTGCCGCAAAAGGCTTCTCACACAAGATATGTTTGCCTTTTTGAGCAGCCTTTAAAACCCATTCTTTGTGCAGATTATTAGGCAGAGGAATGTAAACTGCCTCAATTTCGACATCATCAAGCATAGCATCAAGACTGTTAAAACCTTTTACAAATCCAAAATGCTCACGAAATTTTCTGACCTTATCAGAATTTCGTCCGGCGATGCCATACAGTTCGCAGTTTTCAGCCAGCAGCATAGCTGGAATTACCTGTCCCCAGGCAATATCAGCCGTACCCAGTACACCCCATTTTATTTTTCGCATGATAATTTGCCTCCTTCAAACAAATATTTATTGCTCTTTTTGCCAAAACGTTTTTATATACTTCTACTAATTATAACAGTTTTTTTATTGACTTCTCTGTGTTAAAATTTACTCTGGTGTGAATTGGCACATACATTATTGACATACGGAGGAACATCAAGTGATCTATGCATTCATTATCTCTATCCTGATTGCAGTAGTCATTACGCTCGGCTTCGCTGCTTATAACTTCAGACGTGTAAGCAAGATGGATGCCGGCACAGAGCTCATGCAGGAAATCGCCCGAGCCATTCAGGAGGGTTCTGACTCCTTCATCGCGCATGAGTACAAAATTATCGCTTCAGCAGCTATTGTAATTGCTTTGCTGCTGGGTGTCATCATCGATTGGTATGTTGGTGTAGCTTTTGCCGTTGGTACAATTATGAGCGCACTTGCCGGATTTATCGGCATGAAAATCGCGACAATATCCAATGTCAGAGTTTCCAATGAAGCCAGAATTACAAAAGATCTCGGTAAAACAATGAAGGTAGCACTGCGCGGCGGTAGTGTCATGGGACTGTCAGTCGGTGGTCTTGGACTGCTTGGTCTGCTGATAGTCTATGTGGTATTTGGTATTGTCATGGGACAGGTTGATGCCGAAAATGTAATCGTCGTTGAAAACTGGCTTGGTATTTCTTTCATACCATTCACTATGACTGTTACCGGTTATTCACTTGGTTGTTCCGTTGTAGCTTTGTTTGATCGTGTAGGTGGTGGTATCTATACAAAAGCAGCCGATATGGGCGCCGATCTCGTCGGAAAAACTGAAGCTCATATTCCTGAAGATGATCCGCGCAACCCAGCTACTATTGCTGATAATGTCGGTGACAATGTTGGTGACGTTGCCGGACTCGGCAGTGATTTGCTCGAAAGTTATATTGGAGCTATTATTTCTTGCATTGTACTTGCTTCTTATATGTTTTTCACAGGCATGCATGGTGATAACCCAATAAGCTCGGAATTGTTATCCAAGATGCTTGTTTATCCAATTCTTTTCTCAGCACTCGGTTTGGCAGCTTGTGTAATTGGTATAGCGTATGTTCTTATGCGCAAGTCAAGTGACAGTCCACACCGTGAACTGAATATTTCCCTCTGGTCAAGTGCTGCCATGATTATAGCAGGTGGTGCTGTTCTTACATTTTTCTTCTTCCGCGACATGAACGTAACAGCAGCTGGTTTTAAACTCGGTACATTATCTCCTTGGGTTGCTGCCGTTATAGGTATTGTGGCCGGTATCGCTATTGGCTATTTTGCTGAGCGTTATACCAGTTACGATTATAAACACACGCAAAAAATCGCGCATGCTTCAAAAGGAGGCACAGCGCTTACAATCACCAACGGTCTGGCAGTTGGCATGAAATCAGTCTTCCTGCCGGTTATCACACTTGCGATAGCAGTTATCGCTTCCAACGCTATTTCTGGAATCTATGGTGTTGCCATGGCAGCCATCGGTATGCTTTCGTTCCTGGCCGCTACTGTTTCTGTTGACACTTACGGTCCTATAGCTGACAACGCCGGTGGTATTTCCGAAATGAGCAAGCTTGAACCTGAAGTCAGACAAATAACAGATAAGCTCGATTCAGTTGGTAATACAACCGCTGCAATTGGTAAAGGCTTCGCCATCGGTTCTGCTGCTTTGGCTTCATTATCACTGCTTGTTTCCTTTATGTATGCTCAAGTAGGTATCAACGACAAAATAGTTGAGGTTTCACTGAATATTATCAATTCATACGTACTGGCCGGTGCTTTTGTCGGAGCAGCTATGCCTTTCCTCTTCTCGAGTTTGCTGATTGACGCCGTTGCTAAGAGTGCCGGAGATATGGTTAACGAGGTAAGACGTCAATTCCGGGAGTCACCTGGGATCCTTACAGGCGCGGTTAAACCTGATTATAAACGTTGTATAACAATATCGGCGGCAGGTGCGCTGCGCGAAATGAAATTACCGGTACTGCTCGCGGTTGGCGTGCCACTCGTAAGCGGCTTCGTCTTCGGACCGAGCTTCGCAGGCGGTCTGCTGATCGGCGCGACTATATCAGCTGTTATGCTTGCTCTTTTTTCTGCAAACAGCGGCGGCGCCTGGGATAACGCTAAGAAATATGTTGAAGCAGGCGGCGTTGAAGGCGAAGGTAAAGGTTCACCAACACATGACGCAGCAGTTATCGGCGATACTGTAGGTGATCCACTCAAAGATACAGTTGGACCTTCTCTCGACATTCTGATCAAGATCATGTCAACTGTATCTCTGATTGCCGTATCTATTTATAGTCATTTCAATCTATTTGATCTGTTTTGATTTTATTCTTCACTGTTACTATTAATTAACCTGTGGACTCAAATAAATTAAATTGATCATAAAGCCGGATTCGCGTCATTTGAATGCGAGTCCGGTTTTTGATTTTTTCTGACTCATAATAGACTAAATCTCTATTAAATAACCATATCTGATCAGCCAAACTATTCTTCGTTTTACTTGAAGACCTGTAGATTGTTCAATAGCTCTTGAGTAATAATTAAGCTGAAGACTATATCTATCCTTGATGATATCATCGTATTTTGTTAATGGCGCGTCAATTCTATCAGATTTAAAATCAATTATGGTTACACTACCATCTTCATTCTTATACCAACAATCAATCATACCTTGAATAAGTGTCTGCTCTCCACAGTCTGTCAAATCTATAGCCATGGTAAACGGCATTTCTCGATAGATATTTTTCCCATTTGCTTCTATTTTTCTAATATTGTCAGCGATTTCAGACTTAGAGTATTTAATAATAGCCTCTGTCCATTCAAGAGCCTGCGGCAATTGTTCAGGGAATATTATCTTCCTATCCACCATATTCTCAATCTGAGCTTCGATCTCAGAAGCAGTAGGAGATGCAGACAAAGTATTAAGGTCAATAAATTGAAACAAACTATGCAACATGCTGCCAAGCGCAGCACCTTGCAGCCTGCCAACACTTGCCCCCGCATCCTGTGGCATCAACATCGACATACTCATATCTTTAATTTCCTGATTCGCGGCAATATCGCTGATATCAGATTCAAATAATCTATCATCTTCTGTACTGTCGATAGACTGATCAATCTCAAGTTGTTCCTGCAAGCGTTTAAGTCCACTGACAGTTTGTTTTGCCGCGACATTCAAAATCTCTTCATAAGGATACTTCTGAAACAACCGGTTGGACCATTTTTCAACAAGAGTATTTGCGACTATCGATGCATTATTCGCACCAGAAGATTCTGCAGCATTGTTTATTGAAGCAAAATCGAGATGTACTTCATCAGAATCACCCTCCGGAGATTCAAGCATTAAGGTCTGTGGATAAACCTCTGATCTGAGCCAGTCAAGCTCAAAAAGCCGATAACAATAATACTTATTAGCTTGCTCAATAGCTGAAGCAGTAATCCCCCCAGCTTTAAACCAGGATTTGATATCTAGTTCCATCTCACATTGACCAGCCAGAAGCAGAAGATCAAGCCAGGACTTCGCACTTGCGGATATATCTCTGGGCAAGGGTAGTTTACCACCTGCTGACTCAAGCATACTAAACAGCCTCAGCTTGCTGTCTGAACCCTTATCAGAATTTATACTTACCGCAGATGTCACAAAAAGACGTTTCTCTGCTCGTGTCATAGCAACATAAAGCAATCTATATGACTCAGCTCTATCAGCGCGTAAGTTTCTAAGCTCATGTAGATAGTGAAGCGCAGTCATATGCTTCTCAAATCTGTCCGGATTCATCATCATCGCAGAGATGCCGCCGGCTTCGCTCACAAGCAGGCTGTCTCCAGAATTTACCCGATCGATTTTTTTATCAGCTCCGATTAAAAACACAACCGGGAATTCAAGCCCTTTGCTGCCATGAACCGTCACAATTCTTACCGCGTTCTCAACACTACTTACTTGATCGAAACCTGTTTCCTTTAATTTTTTCTCCCGGATTTTGCGAATATAAAGAGCAAAATTATAGAGTCCCCGCTGTCTACTTCTCTCAAAACTATCTGCCCATTCATGGAATAGTTCAAGATCACGCAACCGCTCGTGACCAGCCGGCATCCTACTGACTCTTCCGGGCAAATCGCTCTCTTCATAAATCAGTCCAATCAATTCAGAAACACTCATAAAACGCTCATATTCCCGCCATGTTTCCAACACTATGAAAAACCCGTCAACTTTTTTACGAAGAACATCATCTTTGCCTGAATCACGATAACGTAAAACTGATGCGTAGAAGTGTCTGTCGGCTATTTCCGGTAATTGTGAATCTTGATCGGCATTGCGTATTATCATTAGTTCAGTTTCGCTAAACGCAGGCCTAATCAGACCAGAGCGCATAATCGCTGCCAATGGAATATCCTGCTGCATATTATCAAGGAGATTAATTAGTGCTTCCATTAATCTTAGCTCCGGCGAGTCCAAAAACTCTCTTTCCCCTGCCGCGGTCACCGGAATCCCGTATGACAACAGCTGATCATGAGCAACAGCACAAGCATCATTTGTTCTTCCTAATATCGCGATGTCACTGTATTTAAAAGCATCTTCATTTAATAATTTTCTAATTTGATAAACGACAGCAAGCATTTCCCGCTCAATACCTGAACTCTCCCTGATCTCATCGCTGTTATAAATGCTCTGTGCTGAGCTCTCTTTTGAATTTACCATGATGACATTTATTCGCTCCGGCATATCATCAGCTGCCGAATTAACCGCGCTATGCTCTGTACTTAACTGATGACCATCGGTATACTCAATTTCTCCGCTCTCATATGTAAGAAAGTTGCTAAAAAACCGATTAATCCCGTCAACAATACCCGGTACGCTGCGGAAATTTCTATTCAGTTTAAGCAGAACTCCCGGCAAAGAACCATCGGTAAATCCTCGAGATTTCTCAGCGAACAGAGCAGGATTCGCATAGCGGAAACGGTATATACTCTGTTTGATATCGCCCACCATGAAAACATTATCATCAGCAATCTGCTGTATGATTGCCTCTTGAATATTATTAGTGTCCTGATATTCGTCAAGGTAGATTTCACGAAACTGACGCTTATAACTGTTCCGGATCTCGGGGATCCTCAGAAGCCTTAAGGCAAAATGTTCAAAATCGCTGAAATCGATAGACTGTTCTTGAATCTTCAAACGTAGATAAACTCGATCAATCAGCAAAACAGTTTCAAAAAAACGCTTCATCAGAGGAAGTACAGCTTGCATATCCATCTCAATTTCATTGATGTCTGCTGAAAAAAGATGAAGGGGTTTTTCATGATAATAATTCTCCAATTTACCGAAGTCTGGAGTGCCGGTCAGCAGGTGTAGCAAAGGAGCTATCTGCGCATAGTAAATGGTTAAAAATTCTTTCTTCTCAGCTGAACGTCTGCCCATACTTCCTGAAGTATCTACCCCACGAGCTACGCTATAAACGCGGTCCCACTTATCAGGATTAGCGTCACTCATAATTGCTTTCAATTTGCTAATACATTCAACCTGTGATTTCAGACAAGGAGCGAACCCTATTTCCTCTTTACCTTTTACATCTCCTGACATTAAGCGATCGAAAAGAGGAAGATTCTTCAATTCCTCAACCCCAAACTCTGCTCTCGCCAGTAAGCTTTCAAAATTCTGCATATATTCCTGATACTCAGAACTGGCTGCAAAATTACTTGCTTTGACGGCATATTCTTCCAGCCTGTTTCTGCACCACTGTTCATAGTCAGCAAGACTTCTGATTTTATTTAATGTTTTGATCAAAGCACTCCGGAAATTCTCATCACTGCTGCGACCACTGAACCCATCAAGTAATGTTCTGAAATTACTGAGCCACTGCTCATAGCTGACTGTATCACCATCAATGGCAAAAGGAGCCGGATCATCCAAGTGGCTGGGCAACTCAAGACCAACAGCTTCATGCTTCCATTTGGCTGCTTCTTCTGACGCTGCTTCTGTATCTAAGCTGTATAACGAGTTAAGAACTTCGTCAACAGCCTGTTCCAGAAGCATCTGACGTCTGGTATCATCAAGCACTCCGAAGCCGGCCTCGAATAAAGGCGTTCCATCAGAATTAATCAAATCACTGGACCATGTTTGAATTATCTGCCAGCAAAATGAATGTATAGTAGAAATCTGAGCCTGTTGCAGCTGCATGATCTGACGATTAAGCAAATCCCGCTCAATCTGCTCACCATCATTTTCAATATTATCTTCCAGAGTCTGCCGGAAGCTGCGATCAATTCTATCCCTCATGTTTTGCGCCGCAAGATCGGTAAAAGTCATAATCAACATTTGTGATATATCTGACTTACCCTGCAAACAGCGTTGCTTAACCCGCTCAGTCATCACCGCGGTTTTACCAGAGCCTGCTGCTGCGGACACAAGAAGATCCTTCTTGGTATTATAATCAATTACCGCCTGTTGATCTGATGTCCATTTCATTGTCATAAAACCTTAGTTGCCTCCTTATCGACATACTCCTGCATAAGTTGTTCAATATAGTCCAAGCGCACCTTACGTTTTTCAGCAGGTTTCATTTCAGCAATACCAGGATATGAATCAGGTAATTCAATTTTTCGCAATATTTCCTGTCGCTGCTTAGCGCAACGGTCATCATAATTGCATAAAACTTTGTAACTGCACCATTGACAGCTTAAACGGGACTCATCAACTGACGTCGGTCTGGCGCTTATGTTGCCGGTAAATATCTCTTCTGCCGTTCTCGCAGCCTTAAACCCTGCATAATTCGCGGTTATTTTCAGACTCTCTGGCGATCTTCCGCTCATATGCGACCAATCTTGTTCGGCTAAATAGTTTTCAACCATCCGCTCATCCGGTGCTGATAATCTATCTGTTATGCTTAGTTCGGGTCGGTTGAAGCGAAAATACCCCATGTCTCCAGGTTCATAATTTGGATTGTTTCTAAGAAACGCAAGCAGGTAAACCGGCAGCTGAAGTTGAAACCCATGGTATACAGCGTCAGGATCAACCTGCATATTACCGCTTTTATAGTCAATTATCCGGCAGTGCTGACGATCAGAGCTTATATCTATTCTGTCAATAATACCTCTCAGAATCAATTTTCTATCCTTAAGCGGTAATGTCAACCCAGAAGAATTAACTGAAGGAAAAGACCATTCCTGAAGCCAAGGCAAATAATGCTCAGGACCGATTTCTGAAGCTGCCGCTCTCAGTGAAGCCTGCGCAAGACGTCTGATTATTCTGCCTTGACCAGCCTCTTCTCCGGGCAAAATTAGAGGGTATTTATCATTAGCGATTTCGAGACGATATAGCTTATCAATATACTCATAATCAAGTGAACTGAGCCAATCATTATAAACTTCTCTGATTTTTTCAGGATTTGTGTCTCTTATGACATGAAGTTGTCTCGTCAAATCGGCAAAAGCCTGCTCTGCAAGAGCATGCAGCAGCGAACCTGTACTACGCGCGTCCCGAACACCATAATCACGTTCTGAAAGACCAAGCAGATAGGCGGCATAGTGCGCATAAGGACATTCACGAAATTTCTGTAGTCTACTGACACTGGTTTTGATTTCAGCAGGATAACGTTCGAACAACAGTTTTTCCGGAACTGACATTTTTTCTGGGACAGCTGGCAGAAGCGGCTCATTATCAACTGAAGCCGGAACATCGCACCAGCCTCGCAGCTCAAGAGCCTTCCTGATTGCTACAATATCCGGTACTTCACGACGATTCGCTGAATTGGCCGTTAAATTATGTACTGAAGAACATAGCCGTTCTGCTCTAATCAGGGAATTCCAGCGAACGTCTATCTTGCTGTCATCATTCTTAAGGATAGTTTCCTGTCCAATTAAATCCATCAACCGCTGCTGATATACAGAGGGACTGTCTTGAAGACTTGGACAACTCAGATACAACTTATCAAGTGGCGATGTTATCAACTTGAAAGCTTCATTGGCTCTGCCGGTAAAATGGTATCTCTTCAAATCAGGAAAATGCTTGCCACTTATTTCTTCAAGCCGCTGCCGTTCACGATTAAGTAAAATACCCTCACTATTTCTGGCTGCCGGGAAATTGTTCCTGAAGGCTCCTGCAATAAATAGAATTTTAGATGTATGCTGGCTGATGTGAGCAACATCGCCAATTCTGA
The DNA here is from genome assembly GCA_028695145.1 of Eubacteriales bacterium. Taxonomy (GTDB): domain Bacteria; phylum Bacillota; class Clostridia; order Saccharofermentanales; family UBA5734; genus JAAYFZ01. Next base: position 17,720 of record JAQVJP010000025.1, on the reverse strand, counting down.
TGCGATCAAGCCCTGTGGGAATTATCCGGCTTCCGGCACCGGAGATACCGGCATTGATAATACTGGAAAAAGTTTCAAGCCCTATAAACTGGTTTTGAAAAACATACTTAAGTTCAGCTAATAACCGCAACAAGTAGTTCCAAGCTTGTACAAGCGCAGATGCAGCATGGTGCTCGCCTTGCTTGTCCCAGCGTCCAGCCAGGCACTCGACAGTGTCCTTGACTTCGGATTCTTCGATGAGAAAATTTTCTAATAAACCTGCCCGTTCATCAGCTGAAGCCGGACTTGACAGGCGTCTGCAAAAATCCATAAGAGGGTCAACAAACTGATGTTTATAATTGATCGCTATCTCATAGCCTGGAAGCTTATCGCTATAATATCTATCATGCCGATAACGGCCATGCATAGGAAGGGCTCTTGCCAAGCAATAATTCTCAAATCCATCTGTTTCTTCATGTGAAGCTCCGGTTAAGCCTGTCCGTAAAACAGCCATAAGAGTCTCAAACCTATCACCACTGCTGCCAAGCTGAAGCAATCCGCTGACGAACCTCATCAAAGAAGTACCGCTAAGCGGTATTTCCATGTCAATAAAATTTTCCAGCTCGAATTCTCTGAAAACTGTTCTTAAGGAAAACTGCCAGGCCGGAAGATCACAGACCGCTACTGCTATATCCCTGTAGCGATAGTTTTCATCAGAAATCAGTCTTCTGATCTCTCCTGCAATATACATCAATTCTTGTTTTTTATCCTCAGCCCTGATCAAATTGATTGAATTACTTAGCTGATCTGCTGCCGGTTTCTTATCAGTAATCCACCAACCGGCCAGAGTCTCGAACGCCGGACTTCTGTTAGATGGTATCTTTATTATCTGAGCCTCGTGATTCCCAAGTAGCCGACGTGCACATTGACGTCCCGGAATAAACTGAAGTGGTCCGTTAGAAGCGTCTTCGATATTTGCAGGTATTCTCTCAGCGCATACTGTGATTGTCATTTCGCTGACTTGATCGAAAAGCGCTTCTATGACTCCATACTCTTGTCCGGTAAAATCTCTGGACTCACCGAATCCGCAAATCCAGACAGATGTGCTATTGAGAAATTCAAGCCTTGGAGCATTAGTCTTAATCAGTACACTCAATCTATCCAGGTCAGTTTCACGGTCAATCAGATTTGACTCACTTAATATTTTATTGCATTGACGGTATATTTCCGCGAGATCCGTTAACTTAACCGTCATTAACTCATCTTCTGATTGAGCAGCGGCCATATCCAGATCTTCCGGCTCCAATCCATATCTACGAAAATCACCTACTACAGAATCTATTTCAGCTGCATAACCGGGACGTTCGGCATATCTGCCGAATTTCTTCAATTTACTATGGTTTTTGCGTATAACGCTCTGTATAAGCATAGTACGGCCAGCCGGGCTGATATAGTTTACCGCCAGCCCCCCGCTCTCAGAAAAAAGCCGGTGGGCGAGCCGCCGGAAGGATAGCACTTCAGCCATCATCATGCCCTTATTTCCAAACTGCTCGATATATCGCCGTTCTGTATCGGCCTTCATAGTTTCCGGAACAATGAGAAAAGCCCTTCGATCAGGCCAGAGATCAGAATGCTTCGCGATTTGTTCCAGACAACTGTCTAACAGAGCCTGTCGGTGATCTCCATACAGTAAAGTCATTTTGCCCATGTTCGCAGCCTGCGCTTTCACCAGAATATTTTTCTACGAAACATATTTTACAATAACAAACAAATGTTTGCAAATTGACCCTTGGCGATTATCAGGTTATACTTAAGGCAGTACGCCTACAAGAGCAAATGCTCATAACACGAGGAGATCAAACATGCTGTCATATTCTGACTATGTGCCTGTTTTCAAGGCACTCTCTGACGAAACAAGACTCAAGATCATTGATATGCTTAGCGGCGGAGAGTTTTGCGCCTGCGAGTTGCTGTCAGTCTTTGAAATCAGCCAGCCGACGCTCTCATATCACATGAAAATTCTCTCAGAGAGCGGGCTGATAAATTCTGTACGCACCGGAGCCTGGACCAGATATTCACTCAAGCCTGAGAGAATTGATGAACTGAAGAAATTTGTCGACGACCTGATGGTTCAACCACCCAACATTGTTCCTGAAAAGAGAGCTGATTGCAGCATCTAAGGATGAATAACCTGGAGGTATTTTATGGCTGCCAACACTTCAAATACAGTGATCAAAGCAATACTTGACAGACGGAGCATACGTAGCTTTGAAAACCGGGACTTGACGCAAGAAGAAATCGAACAATTACGACAAGCTGTCATGGCAGTTCCCACAGCCATGAATATGCAGGAATTAAAATTCACTTTTATTCTTAATCATAATGTTATTGAGGAACTCAGTCTTGAGGTTGTCAAACAACTTGAGTTATCTGGCGATACGTTGGCACTTGAACGTATTCGCGGCAGACATCCAAGCGTATTTTATGGCGCCCCCCTGCTGATTATCATCTCAGCACCGGCAGATAGCCATTACGGTCAAGTTGACGGAGGAATCGCTGTACAAACTTTGGCACTTGCCGCACAGGGAATGGGACTGGGGTCATGCATAATAGGCATGGCCGGTCATGCCTTCACTGGCAGCAGAAGTCGCAAGTACCGTGATCTCGTACATATTCCACAAGGTCATGATTTTATTATATCCATTGCTGTCGGGCATCCAGCAATCAGCAAAGAAGCTCACGAAAACAAGCCGGAAAACATAACGTTCGTCAGATAAATTACCTGACGAACGTCGTTCAGCCCACAGCCGAAAATTAAATATTATAACTGCTCTCAGAAATCAGTTTTCTGAATTACCGTTCCTGCTACGGCCGCCGCGATTCCGATCGCCGCGGTTGTTGCTTCTTCCGGTTCCGCCTCTATAGTCACCACGTTCCGAACGCGAACGCGAACCCTCGCGAGATCCATCCTGCGATCTGCCACGATTACCACTTCCACCTGGTCGATAGCCACCACGTGACGGACGACTACCATAACCACCACGGCGACCGCTGTTGCGGCCATCTGAATTGCTATAGCGCTGCCTTGTCATCTCCTTCTGCAGTTTATCAAAAGGAATAACAGGCTCAATATCTCTTGCCTGCAGTACACTATCACCCATGGTTGCCCTCAGCAGTGCCGCTGTTAGATCAGCCAGATCAAGCTCAGGATTATCCGCAAGAAACTTATTAATTACTTCAGAATACGGCTCAAGCACATGTGGCTTACGGCTTGAAATCTTCGCGGATCTGGTAAGCATTTCAGAGGTTCTTACCGTGATAAGGTCATGAACAGTAGGCACGTCCATCGGTTCAATACGCGATTGAGTACGATGAGCATAATTTCTGAGCTGAATAAGCTCGTATCCAACTACCAACGTGATGGCGGTACCACTGCGTCCGGCTCTGCCAGTACGGCCGATACGGTGAACATAATACTCCTCATCCTGCGGCAGATCGTAATTGACAACAAGATCAATGTCATCAACATCAATTCCACGCGCAGCTACGTCAGTTGCTACAAGAAATCTGATTTCGCCCGATTTGAAGCGATTCATGACGCGAGTACGCATCAACTGTTTCATATCGCCATGCAGAGCTTCAGCCGGCAAACCTTTGTTTTGCAGAGCAGCGTACAACTCATCTACTTTGCGTTTGGTATTACAGAAAATCAGGCCAAGCTTAGTCTGCTGCGCTTCTACCAGGCGAATCAAGATTTCCTGTTTCTGATTTTCGCGAACCTCTATAAAAAACTGTTCAATATTAACTACTGTTCTCTGCTCAGGTTCTATCTGAATATGCACAGCATTGGACAGATAAGTCTGAGTAATACTGAGTATACCCTTAGGCATAGTAGCCGAAAAACAGACTCGTTGAATTTGGGGAGGTGTGGATTCAAGCACCTGATCAATATCCTCTTTGAAGCCCATATTGAGCATTTCATCGGCTTCATCAAGAATCAATCCACGCAGTTGTCCAAGTCTAAGAGTCTTGCGGCGTATATGGTCAAGAACTCTTCCCGGCGTGCCAACAATTATCTGAGGCCTCTTCTTGAGAGCCATAATCTGATGTTCGATCGGCTGACCGCCATATACTGACAGAACACGTACACTCTCTTTGTATTTTGCCAGATCATGCAGCTCATCTGTTATCTGCATAGCCAGCTCTCTGGTCGGTGATAAAATCAAATACTGTATATCCGTACAGTTTGGATCAACTTTCTCAATTACCGGAACTCCAAAGGCACAGGTTTTACCTGTACCCGTCTGCGCCTGCCCAAGCAGATCATTTCCCTCAAGCAAGGGTGGTATCGCCTCCGCCTGAATCGGCGTGGCACTCTCAAATCCCATATCCTCAATCGCTCTTAGCAGATCTGAAGACAACGGCAACTCACTAAATAATGTTTTACTCAAATTACACCTAACCTTTTAAAAATAAATATAAAATCACAATCGGCTGATTTTATCATAATACTTCTATAATAGCAAGCTCAAATTTATAGATATTCGCTGATTTGATACTTTTACCAGAGTTGATGAACAGATGGTTTGATCAGACGATCATATATCGATTTCACAGCGGCCATTTTCTCAGGTTCGAGTGCCGGCATACCTGAAACCGCGGCATTACTCTCAGCCTGCGACTGACGACTGGCACCAGGTATGATGCAGCTTACCTCATCAAACATCAAAATCCAGCGCAAAGCATTTTGTGCCAGGCTGAAGTCGGAATCAGCAAATACTTCTTTCAGCTCTTCTACAGCTTCAAGCCCAATGGCAAAAGGAACTCCCGAGAAGGTTTCCCCCTTATCAAAAGCAGCTCCATCACGATTGAAAAATCTATGATCATTTGGGCTGAACTGCGTATCACTTGTGATTTTCCCTGAGAGAAGACCACTTGCCAGTGGCACGCGAACGATAATGCCGACATTTTTCTTTCTGGCCTGATCGAAGAATAGTTCAGAAGGACGTTGGCGGAACATATTAAAAATAATCTGAACAGAAGCAACTCCTTCAAATTCCATCGCTTTAAGCGCTTCTTCAACCCGCTCCACACTGACACCATAGTTTTTTATTTTGCCCTGCTTCTTCAAATTTTCAAGCGTGGCAAAAGCCTCCGGCTGATAATACACATCAGTCGGCGGACAATGCAGCTGAATCAAATCCAGCGAGTCAAGACCTGTATTGCGCAGGCTGTCCTCAACAAAACCGGTAATATTTTTCTTATTGTAACCGGCTGCTACATGAGGATTCAGTCGACGTCCACATTTAGTAGCTATATACACATCATCTCTATGCTTACGGACAAACTCGCCAACTTTCTTCTCACTGAGTCCATCACTATAGCCATCAGCTGTATCAAAAAAGTTAACACCGAGCTCATAAGCACTCTCAAGTGTACGCTCAGCAGCCTGATCATCGAATTTGCCACTCCAGCCATTCCCAAGCTGCCAAGTACCAAGAGAAACTTCTGAAATCTTATAATCTGTTTTTCCTAAAACTCTGTACTGCATAAACTACCTCCCATAATTGTGTTGTCATGTTTTCATTTTATTCTTTTCATATTTTGTTTATTCCAGCGCTCCTGTTACCCAGCCGGCAACCTCACTCAGCGCAGGGTGGATTATCATGGCTTGATCTATTGTCGCTGTACTGTCAGCCTCAAGACATAGTCCAGGTCTCATTCTCGCTGAAGTACCTTCGACGAACTGGCCATCAATCATCTGTCCATGCGGAAGATCAGTTTCTTCTCGTTTACAAGTGGCGCCGGCGTTCATAAGATAAACATATGGCTGTATCAAAATGGAAGCCTGCGGCCCGATAATATGCACACCAAGAATTTTATAATTTTCATCGGTAATCATCTTCACGAAGCAGTCGTCTTCGCTTCCCGGATCATAGCCAAGCGCATAGCCATTGGCCGTAGCCGCGTAGGGATTCCTTCCGACGAGCACCTTATGCCCGGCTCGTCTTGCCTGATCTTCTGTCATCCCAACATGCGCGATCTGCAACGATGTGAATACAGCCCATGGCACGGCTGTATAATTCGCCTTGCGCTTCGGTTTGCCGCCGAACAAATTATGTACAAGGACTTCTACTTCATAGTTAGCTTTGTGTCTAAATTGATACAGTCCGTTAATATCACCAACAGCCCAGACATTCTCTTGTGATGTCTCAAGATATTCATTTGTTTCAATCCAGCCACGCTCATCTGTTTCAATTTCAGTAAGTTCAAGATGAAGCAGATCACTATTTGATCTTACACCCGACGCCAGCATGATTTCATCACTAACAAGCTCATGTTCTTGACCATCTTCAGTCTTGATAAGCAGGTATTTCATGCCTTGTTCGGATCTGACTGAAACTGCCCGCGCTCCTGTCATAACCTTGATCCCATGACTTGCAAAATTTCGTTCGAGGCTCGCGCTAATCTCCGGCTCTTCCTGCCAGGCAATACGATCCTTCATCTCGACAATATTTACCTTCGTACCAAAAGCGGAAAAAATATGCGCAAACTCAAGACCAATTGCGCCGCCACCAATAATAGTCAAAGAAGACCATGGCTTGTCAGGATACTTATCACCGAAGAAGCTCTCTGCAGTTATATACCCGGCCTCGTCTAATCCCTGAATTGGCGGTATTGCCGTGCGTGCTCCGGCAGCTATGATAATTTTATCAGCTGTTATTTGATTGGTGTTACCGGAATCATCAGAGATCTGTATAGTTCGCTGACCAATAAAACTGGCTGTACCTTTGTATAAGTCAAGGAGTTCAGCTTGTTTGAGATCCTCTTCGATAGCGAAGCTTCGATTAATCTTGGCCCAGACACGCTCCGAAACAGCAGACCAATCAAGATTAATACCGGATACATGCAGGCCGGTTTTTGAACTATGCTCAATCTCTCGCTTCAAGTCTGCCGGATGAACGAGAACCTTGGACGGAATACAACCTTTTGTCAGGCAGGTGCCACCCAGTTTGGATCTCTCAATTAGTGCACACTTAAGTCCATTTTGCATAGCGGCATCAATAACAGAAAGACCTGCACCACCGCCAATTACCAACAGATCGTAATTTTGCATCGCAGTCACCTCCTGCGTTTAATTATACTGCACAAACACTCTTTGTCGGTGACTTTTGCCCATTTCTATTTCTTTATTTTATATATTTCCTCAGAAATGAAGATATCTACAAGTTTTGGATCAAATTGTGTTCCCGCACATCTGCGCAGTTCCGCGAGTGACTGCTCAACGGTTTTGGCAGCACGCCACGGACGATCGCTGGTCATGGCATCATATGCGTCAACAATGGCGATCACCCTGCTGTTTTCCGGGATATTCTCCGCTGCCAGTCCACGAGGATAACCGCTGCCATCCCAACGTTCGTGATGAGACAGAACAATATCAGCCAGATCAGCATACTCTCCGGCAGACGCAAGTATTCTGTATCCGGCCTCTGAGTGACGGCGTATCAAGGTGATTTCCCTGTCATCGAGAGCATCTCTTTTGTTAAGTATTTCAACCGGAACAGTTATCTTGCCGATATCGTGATAGCGGCAGGCACGGGCGACTTTCTGAACACGTCTATCCGACCAGCCAAGAGATCTGGCCATTTCTGCCGCCATTTCCGCTGTCAAACGAGCATGATCAGCCTCGTAAGGCATATTATTCATAATTTCGGTGATAGTTTCAATTACAGTCATCCGCATAGCAGGACTCTCGATAAGTTTATGCTTATACATCCACTCTTCAGCCTGCTGCAGCAAATCACGCGTCGACATATCCAAATTGTTTCTCGTAGCCCAACCAAGTGAGAAAGAAAGCTGAAAAGGGCCAAGTCTGACATCGCGGCAAGCCTTGCGCAAACGATTGACAACTGTTTCTGTGCCGGCTTCATCGGTCTGCGGCAAAATGAAAACAAATTCGTCACCGCCAATACGACAGACAATATCATCAGCACGGCTATGATCGCTAATTGTCTGGCCGGCAGCATGAAGCAGCTGGTCACCCAGATTATGTCCAAACGCGTCATTCACAAGTTTCAATCCATTGACATCAATCATGATAATCGACAATGGCAAATTACGCTGATTATCAAGCCTACGCAGAGAATGATTGAAGTAATGACGGTTATAAAGGCCGGTCAACTGATCATGAAAACTGAGATATTCAACACGCTCCTGATTACTGCGCTCATCGGTAATATCTTTGGCTGAGCTGACAATATAATCGCCTCTATCGAAATGAACCGGAGTTAACGTGAACTGAAAAACTTTGTTACCGTTTGGTAAATCAAGTTCCATCTCGAACGAAACAGGCACCTGAGCAAGCAAACAGTCATTATAATGAGCAAGCATCTCCTCAGCAATTGACTGCGAAAATGCTCGTATCGGACTCAGACCGATAATATCAGATGTTTCCAACCCTGTCTGACTGGTAAAAGCATCGTTAACGCGAACATACTCATAATCACCCTGACCGATTTTTCTAACAAGGGCAAGAATATCCTGCGTACTGTTAAAGATAATATTGTTCTCATTGAGCAGTCTGTTGATCTCCTTCTCACGGCTGCGCCTGATCAGAAGCTGACTGAGCTGACGAGCATAAATCCGAACCGCAAAATGTTGATCGAAATTTTTATCCTTATTAAACAAAAGCACAAAATTACCGATTAAGCGGCTGTCATCCATCAGTCTGACAATCACTGTTTCTTCTATGTTGTATAAACGTTCAAGAGCAGCGATAACATTTTCATCTGCTTCTTCATTACTGATAACATTCCGAAAAGACTTAAAAACTCGAATGAGTGGCTGTACCGGTTTGCCGGGAAGCTTGAAGCTGTAATCTTCAGCTGTATACTCCCATTGCAGATCATTATTTCTAATACGCCATCTGCTGCCAATAATATCATTAAGACCAAGAGTCGCTGACAGATTGGTTCGATCCTGCTGATCAAGAGATACAGCGACAGTTTTCTGCAGATTATCATCTGTCTCATCAACAAGGTTTAAAATAGCGTAATCAGCATCAGAAAGCTGCATTACATAATCAATCAGCAGCTGATAATTGATGCTCTCAAAAGAAACTCGAATGAAATCCTCAGATATCATAACAAGCAATTCAAGTGCTCTTTGTTTTCTAACTTCGACAAACTCAGCCAATGTGTTACCGCCTTGTATTTAAATCATCATCTGTAAACAAGTATTAAGCCCATAAAAGCAACAAGAGTAAGAATGATATGAATAGAAATAGTATTCAATATCAATTGCTTATCCTGCTCCTTCTTGCCGTCCATAAAAATCGGAATTACAAAAGGCGGCGGCAACATGAACAATGTATACAGAGCGATTTCATAGGTAGAGTCGAGATCAAGGATACCGGAAATAATGACTTGGTTGATAATAAACGCCAGTCCCAGCAGCACAAGTAATCTGGTCGCTGCTGTAAGAAATGGTTTCACAATATTGTTCTTATCAATCCTGAGCTCAAAACCGATAGCTAAACAGATAAGCGGCATGGTCAGCGAGCCGATAATATTTAGCGTTTCCATAATAGCGTCGCCGGCAGCATTGGCACTCAAGATGCCGGGCAGATCAATAAGGCCGGCAGCAATACCAAGAAAAATTGAAATTATAACCGGAGATTTTACAAAAGATAAAATCAGCTTGCCAACACCTGATGACTCACCATTAACACGCTTGAGCACACTCACAAGCACGAAGAAAACAAACGTCACCTGACCCAGATCCATAATCGCCAGCTTATACATTTCTTCAGCACCATAAACCGCGACAAAAATCGAAAAACCCATCATGCCAGTTTCGAATCCGGCAAACAATGAGGGCCAATAACTATTATCAATACCCAGCGGTTTCCGCAGAAGAGAGGCTGCAATAAGCATAACAGTACATGAAGCAAACACAGCCAGCACAATCAATAAATTTCGTGCTTCAAACGCTGTATCGGCAAACGCCATAAACAGTAAAGCAGGCAATGTAAGATTTACTACCAGTTTTTTAAAATCATCAACGGTTTTCTGGCTGATAATACTGAAACGTCTGAGAAAATGACCCAGAATTATCAGAAAGATAACCGGCAGAACTCTGGCAACAACGGCAAAAGCCTCACCCATAATTATCCCCTTTTAGCTTATTCATATATTGAACAACAGCAGATCTTCAACAGTATTAACAGAATCAATTAAGAACAGCTGCGAAGATCAAATCTCGGCAGTCCCTATGATGGTAATACCCAATGAATTGCGGTCGTTCATTAAATCAAGATCGTAAGGAATAACTTCCTTACCATGTTCACGAATAATCCTAACCACCGGGCGCAAACTCGAACCTCTGTGGTTTTTCAGCACAATACCGGTACTCTCATTACTCAGAAGCACAGTCGTACCAGGCGAATACGGAGAAATCCTCTCAAGAAACGCCCGCAGAACATGCATGTCAAAAGCAGTATCAGCGCCGGCCATAATAAATTCTATAGCCTCAGAAGGCGACATCGCCGGCCTATAAGGTCGATCCGAAGTCAAAGCGTCAAAAACGTCAGCAATAGCGATAATTCTGCCGAAACGTGATATTTCACTTCCCGCCTTGCCATTTGGGTAACCTGAGCCATCATGACGTTCATGATGATCAAGAATCGCGTCAAGAGTGGTATCCGGGAAGGCATAACGGTCACGAAGATAAGTGAATCCCCGCTCCGAGTGGCTCTTCATTAAATCAAACTCTTCATCGTTCAATCTCCCGGGCTTATTAAGAATTTCCTTCGGGATAAAAACCTTGCCAATATCGTGCATCATTGCCGAAACGCCAAGGGTATGCAAAACCTGACGATTCATATTCATAGCTGTGCCTACAAGCACAGAAAGCACACCTACATTAACCGAATGATAATATGTATAATCATCAAAAATCTTCAAATCAAGAAGATTCACATTAAGCCCCTTATTAGATAAAACAGCTGAGAGGATTTCATCAACGAGCACATGTATCGTATCAAGCTTCTCGACAGTATTAGTTTTTCTACCAGCAATGCCATTATGCAATTCTTTGATCGCACGCACAGAATTAGCTCGCAGCGTATCAGAAATAATATCATCAATCAGAATATCTCGCGAATACTGATCATCGATATATATACCCGAATAGCCGAGATCTTTTATTTTTTCAATATAAGAATCCTGAATGATGGCTCCGCGATTAAGAAGCAGCTGACCATTCTTGCCAACTATTCTCTTGCCGCATATCATGCCTTCCTTCAGGCAGTTGGTTGGTACGTATCTCAAAGTATCCTCTCCCTGATATCTTTCTGATCGCAAAAGACATCTGGTTAGATATTTTATCACGTAGTTTAAGCTTTTAACAGGGGAAAAAATCGATATAATTACGAATTTTTAGCATAATTCTCTATTATCGACATTAGAGCGTACAGAAATCAACATAACTGTAACATTTGAAATATATATGTTTAACTATGTATTATAATCTAATCAAGAAATAAGTTAATTGCATACATCAAGAAGAACAACAATGTTTCTCAGAGGTAAGATTGAAGGGAGATTTAAAATGGTAGAACAAGTATTTTCAATGAGCAGAAACGATGACATGGCCGTTGAGAAATTGATATTTGACGAAAACATCAATTATATCCACATGGTTTTCAATAATGGACAGGGACTACCGGAGCACTTCGCCAATTCCAACGTATATATGACCGTTGTCCGTGGACAACTTTCAATTCAGCTGGACGAACAGGACGATCATATCTACGAAGCAGGCAATGTTTTGAAAATACCTGAAGGTACGAAGATGAATGTTCGAAATAAACATGAAGCGACTTTGGAATTAATTGTGGTAAAAGCACCCGCGCCAAAAGCCTGACAGCATAACAAACTCGTTTATATCTCACAACGAAAATAGCCGTCCACAGCTACTGCAGTGGGCGGCTATTTGATTATTTGCAGGTAATTATTAAGATCAATGCGAAAAAATCAGCCAAACTGCTGCGATCAGCAGAGCAGGCAGCAGATTAACTACTTTTATTTCTTTGAGCTTAGACATATTAAGGCCAAGAGCCATGATCAAAATACCGCCAACTGCCGACAGATCTATCAGCATAGTGTCCGTCATAACGCTACTCAGCGACGCGGCTCCGGCAGTCATCGCTCCCTCATAAATAAGAACAGGTACAGCCGACAGCAGCACCCCAGGCCCCAAAGAAGCCGCGAAGAAAACTGAAATAATTCCGTCAAGCAGAGCTTTTGCCAGCAGCGTATCATGCCGTCCTGACAAACCACTCTCAAGCGCGCCGATAATTGCCATAGAACCAATGCAAAAAACAAGTGATGCATGCACCAGACCTGCGGCAAGCCTGCCCTCCGTCGCACCAGCAGCAGGCACAACAAATCTGGCTTCTGCTCTGCGAGCCACGTCATGCAATCTGTCTTCAAGACGCAGACCCTCGCCAATAAGAGCACCGGCAGCAAGGCTGATTACCAGCAACATTACGTTTTGCACTCTGAGAGCGGACATTAAGCCAATCAAGAAAACAACAAGCGCAAGAACATCCATCAGAAGTGATTCAAAACGCTGATGGATCCCTTTCTTAAGTGCTAATCCAACAAGAGCGCCGACAGCAATAGCAGCAGCGTTGACCACACTACCAAAAAAAATACTCATTAATCAGAACTCCAATTCCCCGAGAAGCACTAAGCTCACATAGCCGGTTTAATCAGCTTAGTCAAAAAACCTTGCTCTCGCGACCGATTGACTTCACCGTCATCAACCCGTTTTGCGGATCAAAAACAACTGTCCGGCCATAATCCGCACCGGTATCTTCAGCTACCAGCTTAATTCGCAATCTCTCAAGCTCGCTTTTTACAGTCTCAACATTGCGATCTCCAATGCTAATACCACTTGTAGCAAACATATTTGCACCACCAGCGATTTTAGCGGTCAGGCGATAACGAAGGCAGCCAAGTTTTTCCATCGAACCGACCAGAACTTCAATAGCGCGATCGGCAAATTTGAAATTATCAGCTTCTGTGCTGTCACGAAATGCCTCAGGCAATAAAATATGAGACAAACCGGCCACGCGATTGGCACTATCATATAAGCAGATTCCTACACAGGAACCAAGTGCGTATGTAATTAATGAATCTGGCGGAATTGCTGTGTTCTGATCCGAAATACCTACGATAATCTGACTCATCAGGCAACTCCCAGACTCTCAAGCATTGTTTGTAACGAATCCAGCTCCGGCATAATCAATAGATGACTGCGAATCGTATCTTCACTGCTGATAAAATCCTCTTCTATGAGAAGAAGTTTGTCACCCATGCTGCCAAACTGAGCAGCAGGATAACTGAGAATCGCGCCGACCATATCAATAGCTATCTGCGGTGTAGTCAGCTCAATATTCAAATTAGTCATGGTCGCGATCGCGTTAACGTAAGAACCGGCAAGAATATTGCCAATCTCCATAATAGCCGAGCGACCCATATCGGAAATCTCAGAAAAATCATTGATCTTCTCATCGAGCAGAACCTCTATAAGTTTACAAACGAATCTACGCTCCAGAAGAAACAGCATCATGCCTCTGACATCCTTATCCATATTGACAAGAATACCAACCACCTCATTTTCCGGACCACCTAACAATGTAGTCATTTTACTAACATCCAGTATACGCAAATCGGGAACTGACATATCAACTCTGTCAGCCAATATATGTGACAGCGCTGTCGCGGCATTACCGGCACCAACATTGCCAATTTCGGACAACACGCTCATTTCAAAATCACTCATCTGATCATACTTCTTCATGGCAGTCACCTCCCCCTGTTTGCAAGTTTAACACAAAACAGTTATCTGTTGAACGAATTTCATCACATTTACTGGCAAAAACTCATGACCAAAACCTTCGAAACACGATACAGACGTCACGCTTTTGCCGGTTTTGATATGGTACAATTTTTTAGCTGTTAGAAATACAATATTATGATAAACAAATTATAGTTTGAAACCGGTAAAAGTATATGCGTTCGCGCTTGATTTTTGTTACTGAGATAATAATACGAGGAGATTAAATAATGAATACGCTATTTGAAAATTTACAAACAAGGCCGCCTGAAGCAGAAACTGTAAATACTGCTATTACAGACCACTTGATGACTAGTGAGGAGCAAGCCGAATCGGAGCTTGAGTTAATAATTTTCAGTACTGATGCTTGCAGCGTTTGTCATGCTGTTAAACCACGCTTGCTGCAGCTTGCTGATAAATACAGAATCCCCGTCAGACTTGTAGATACACAGTCGGAACTTGAATTTGCTTCGCAGCTGCTTGTTTTTACTGTTCCGACAGTGCTTCTGATGCTCGACGGCAGAGAAATCAGCAGAGAGAGCAGATTTATTGATTTCACAGCACTTGAGCGCGTCATGTCAGCCGCGTCCGGAGGTATTTAATTTTGGATATAGTCAGCTGGAATGTAAATGGAATCAGAGCCGCCGCCAAAAAAGGTCTCGCCGAATATATGCAGGAACGTGATGCGGACATCTATTGTCTTCAGGAGATAAAGGCTTACCCTGGTCAATTGCCACCGAACATTAGAAGTATAGACCCATGGAAGTCTTACTTCCATCCGGCTCAGCGCAAGGGCTACAGCGGCACAGCCATATATACAAAAAGAGAACCAAAGTCTGTCAAAATTGGTCTTGGCAGCCATAAATTTGATAGCGAAGGTCGTATGCTAACATTGGATTTTGGCGATTTCCTGCTTTATAACGGCTATTTCCCCAACGGAACAGCGCGCAAAGAGCGTTTAGATTACAAATTAGAATTCTATGATTTTTTTCTTGAGCAGCTTATCAGACAACAACAGTCAGGCAGAGAAATTATTATCTGCGGAGATTTCAACACAGCACATAGACCAATTGATCTGGCCAGACCGGAAGAAAATAAAAACACATCAGGCTTCCTGCCGCAAGAAAGGTCATGGCTGGATAAGCTTATAGCCGCTGGTTTCATCGACACTTATCGTCAATTTGATGACTCGCCGGGAAAATACACATGGTGGGACATGAAAACAAGAGCCAGAGACCGTAATGTCGGCTGGCGTATTGATTACTTCTTCGCAAGTTCCGGACTGACAGATAATCTTATCGGCGCTGCAATAGAAGCTGACCAGCCGGGGTCAGATCATTGTCCGATCAGCCTTAAACTGAAATAATTGAAGTGCCAAATAATCCAAATTTAAAAACGAGTTCAGTTATCAAGAATAATAAAAATACCATAAGGGGCAGGTAGGTATTAACCTATCTTGCCCCTCTTTATTTCTTCAAGCAACTCAACCGGATGATCTGCCGGCTTAACCTTGGGATAAACTTTTGCCAGTGTTCCATGTTCATCATAAATAAAAGTACTGCGCTGTACACCCATGTAGCTCTTGCCATACATTCGTTTGCTAACCCAAACGCCATACATCTCACATAATTTTTTCTCTTCATCAGAAAGAAGAGTAAATCCGAGAGCATATTTATCTTTAAACTTAGCGTGGCTCTCCGGCGAATCGGGACTAACGCCAACTATGGTATAGCCCAACTCCTCAAATTTGCTGCGTTCGTATTCAAAAGCCACTGCCTCATTGGTGCAACCAGGGGTATTGTCTTTTGGATAAAAATAAAGGATAAGTTTTTTGCCCTTATAGTTGCTCAAGTCAACCATGGTGCCTCGATCATCGGGAAGACTTATCAAGGGCAGCCTGTCGCCAATCTGCATATTCAGCACCTCCCTGCTGTCATGATTTTAGCAGACAGAGAGATGGTATGCCGTAACTGCTGATGCGAAAAACATCGAGCTGTGTCGAACAAGGATGGCATATCAGCGACAATCGACAAAAGTAACTGCTGATTTTACTCTTAGTTAAATATCCCGGCAAAAGCCCACAGACCCCAACTTGAAGACTGTGACTTAAAGGCTGCAGCAGCCAGAACCGTGCCTGAGCGAGGCCTCTACGAAACCTGTGAACAACGGATGTGGGCGATTGGGACGTGATTTAAACTCAGGATGGAACTGGCAAGCAACAAACCAAGGGTGATCTGGCAGCTCAACCATCTCAACAATTCTATTGTCAGGCGATGTTCCACTGATAACCATGCCGGCCTCAACAAGCGCGTCACGATAATCATTATTAACTTCATAACGATGTCTGTGACGTTCATGAATTAGATTTTCCGCATAGGCAGCATAGGCCTTGGTTTGGTCTTTGAGCGCGCAGGGATATTGTCCTAATCTCATCGTGCCACCAAGCTGGTCTACACTCTTCTGCTCCGGCATCAAATCAATCACGGGATATTTTGTGTGCGCATCTATTTCAGCGCTGTTAGCGTCCTTGTAACCGATAACGTTTCTGGCAAATTCAATAATCGCGATCTGCATACCAAGACAAATTCCCAGATATGGAATGCCCTTGCGTCTGGCATAACCGGCTGCGACAATTTTTCCTTCAATACCGCGGGTACCGAAACCGCCGGGAACCAGGATGCCATCAACATCACCGAACAGCTCAGCGGCATTTTTCTCTGTAACATCGTCAGAATCAACCCACTTTATGTCAACTTCAGAGCGAGAGTTAATACCACCGTGTGTCAAAGCTTCAACAACACTTAGATAAGCATCGCGCAAAGCCGCATATTTGCCGACAAGCGCAATACGCACGCTGGCAACCGGGTTGCGCAGCGCATCAACCATCGCGTGCCAATCTCTCATATCAGGCTCATCACAGCGAATGCCGAATCTGCGGCAAACGATCTCCGCCAAACCTTCTTTTTCCATAGCCAGAGGAACTTCATACAAAAGCGGCAGATCAAGATTCTCAATAACACATTCCTTCGGAACGTTACAAAACAAGGCGATTTTTTCTTTTAGCTCTGAACTTATATCAATCTCAGAACGACAGACAATTATATCCGGCTGAATGCCGAGGCTCAGCAGATCTTTTACCGAGTGCTGTGTAGGCTTGGTTTTCTGCTCCTGGGAAGCAGCAAGATAAGGAACCAAGGTCACGTGAATAAATAAACAATTCTCGCGACCGACATCGGCAGCAAACTGTCTGGTAGCCTCAATAATCGGCAGACCTTCAATATCACCAATTGTTCCGCCAATTTCTATCAACGCGACATCATAGCCGGCCTTGCCCTTCTGAATACGATCCTTGATCTCATTAGTAACGTGAGGAATGACCTGAACTGTGCCGCCCTGATAATCACCCTTACGCTCCTTCTGAATAACTGACCAGTAAATTCTACCGGACGTAACATTACTATTTTGCGACAGGCTCTCATCAATGAAACGCTCATAATGACCAAGGTCCAGATCGGTCTCAGCTCCATCATCCGTAACAAAAACCTCACCATGTTGAAAAGGATTCATAGTACCCGGATCAAAATTGAGATACGGGTCAAATTTCTGCATGGTCACACGAATGCCGCGAGCCTTCAGCAAGCGACCAAGAGACGCAGCTGTAATGCCCTTGCCCAGACCGGATACCACACCACCTGTCACAAAGATATATTTCATAAAAACCTCCATGCCGGCGCATTCGCGGCGGCTCAAAAATGAATTAAAAACGACTGTGTTGTACAATATAGATGGTGTGCAGGTACACTACAGAGCACGGCGAGGTGAGTGACGGTTTTCCG
>JAQVJP010000127.1 GCA_028695145.1 Eubacteriales bacterium | reverse complement strand
CTAAGTAAGCTCCTCTTCTGTGGGTAATTGGCATAAGCCCGAAATAATAATAGACCGCTTACCTTCTATTTGCAACCTGCGTAGTTTTTATAGTTTGCGCCAGGTTTTTGGTGAAAGAAGAACTAATACAGGATAAATTTCCAGTCTGCCTGCAACCATAGCGATAGCAAGAACAATTTTTGTCCAATCAGATAATTCTGAGTAATTAGAAGTGGGCCCCACCATATCTAAGCCGGGTCCTATGTTATTCAACGTTGCAGCAACAGCGCTAAAAGCTGAAATAAAATTTGGAGTATCAAAGCTGACTATAAAGAGACAAGCAGAGAAGAACAGAATATAAGTCATGAAATAAGTAGAAACACTATGCTGAAAATCTCGGCTAAGTGGCTTCTTCTCGAAGTTTTCTACTATTCTTCTGTTTGGACTAATTGCATGCCGGATATCCTGAAAAACTGTTTTCATATATATAGCAAGACGTGAAACTTTTATGCCTCCTGCTGTTGAGCCTGCCATGCCACCACAAAACATCAGAAGCATCAAGACTATATGTGCTGCCATCGGCCAGGTGTCAAAATTAGCCGTTGCATAACCAGTGGTGCTGATAATTGAAGCTACGGTAAAAAAGACATCTCGCAGCATCTGATTCACATTATTGTATTGTGGAATAAGCATCAGGCTTATAACAGCTATTGCTAAGGTTATAAAAAAACCATACCAACGCAGTTCTTCGTTTTTCAGTGCTGATCGGAATTGGCGGATCATTATCAGATAATAAATATAGAAGTTTACACCAAATAATAGCATGGCTGCTCCTATGATTATTTCTAATGCAGGCTTGCCATAATGAGCGATGGATGCATTATGTGAGCTGAAACCTCCTGTACCGGCAGCGCCAAAGGCATGAATAAAAGAATCAAATACCGGCATACCAAACAAGATGAGAATCAGAATCAAAGCACCGGTCATAATGAGGTAGATTTTATATAGTATTCGAGCAGTGTGGCTTACCCTTGCCAGCATTTTACCGAAGGAAGGTCCAGGGACTTCAGCTCTCATTATATGAACAGCATCCGACTCAACTTTGGGTAGAATTGCCAAAGCAAATACAAGAACGCCCATACCTCCAATCAGATGAGTCAAACTGCGCCAGAAAAGAATTGAACGGGGTAAGATTTCAACATCGTTCAGGATACTTGCCCCTGTGGTAGTGAAACCACTAACTGTTTCGAAGAACGCATTGACAGGGCTTGGGATGCTACCACTGATGACAAAAGGTAATGATCCAAAAAGAGATAGAAAAAACCAGGTGAGTGTTACTACAACGAAGCCTTCACGTGCGTAAAACTCTGGTTTTGACGGCTTCTGCCAACTCATCAGTATGCCGGTTATAAGAATTAAGATAATAGTAATGATAAATGAAAGAATTGTAATTGAGCTTTCTTGATAGATAAAAGCTACCATAAGTGGAGCAACTAATAATAATGCTTCCAGCAGAAGTGTTCTCCCAAGTATATATCTGACTATAGAGTAATTCATCTTACGCTGTCCTTAATCGATATTTAATCGCTGCTGAGTATATCATCTATATCGCGAATGTTTTGTTGTGTTGTCACTATAGCAACTCGATCATCAGGCATGATGACATCACGGCCGCTTGGGAAAATAACTTTTCCTTTGCGAGCAATAAAAGCAATTAGCAACCCTGGTTTCAGTTTTATATCCATGATAGGTATACGTAATGCCTTGCTGTCATAGGTTACGTGAAAGAGTAACGTTTCGACTCTGTTATCTGCAAGTCTATACAAAGCTTCAACATTTGATGCCTGTGAGTTTTCCATCGCTCTGACAAATCTGATAATGTTATCGGCCACTAACCTTCTGGGCGTTACTACTGATCCCAGGTTTGAGCAATCGATAACTTTGAGCAGATCTGTTCTGTTTACTTTTGTAATAACTTTTGGAACACCTTGCTGTTTTGCGAATAAAGACAAGAGCAGATTTTCTTCATCTATACCTGTCAACGATATCACTGTGTCATAGCTGGACATGCGTTCTTCCCGTAGGAAGCTCTGATTAGTACCATCACCACATATCACTTCGGCTTCAGGAAAATCAGCTGCAAGATTATCGGCGATTTCAGGTTCAACCTCTATTACCTTGATACGCATACGCATTTTCAATAGCATGGGCAGCAAATAGTGTGTAAGTTTACCACCACCGATAATAAGTGCTGAAGATAATCTCTGCCGTGCTTCCCGATTTGGAGCAAACAGCTTGGTAAGACTCTGGTTCTTACCAGTGACATGAACTCTATCTCCTGCCATTATTGTTGTATCTCCGCCCGGTATAATAACCTGATCTCCACGTTCAATAATACATACCAAAACATGATTTCCATCCGTTTTGAGATCTCGTAATGACATGCCTGCAAGTCTGCTTGTTTCAGGTATCTGCACTTCGATTATATTGACCCGGCCATTCATAAATTGTTCGATATCAAGAACAAAAGGGAACTGCAAAATTCTTGAAATGTCTGTGGCTGCTTCAAGCTCTGGATTTATCATCAGGCTTATTCCCAGACTCTCTCTTACGAAGCCCATTTGCAGTGAAAACTCAGGATCGCGAACACGAGCAATTGTTTTCTCAGCTCCGGCTTTGCGAGCTGTAATGGCTGCGATTATGTTAGTTTCATCACTCTGAGAAACAGCAATAAAAATATCACAGTGATCTACACCTGCTTCAAGTTGAGTTTTGTAAATAGCACCGTTGCCGTGAACACCGGTAATATCAGCCGCACTGATAAGTTGTTCCAGTTTTCTGGCGTCCTTTTCAATCAGGACTACATTATGTCCTTCTTTTGCTAAAGCTCGAGTTAGTTCTTCTCCAACTTTTCCGGCACCTATAATAACAATATTCATCGCATGCACCTCATTTGAAGCGGATGATTTAGTACTCTGCATCAACTTATAGTTTAGCTGTTCTGCAGGTATAAACAAGAATTTTACACTATTGTATACATTATATGCAACCTGACACGTATTTTCAGGCAACTTTTTACGAGTGTGGATAAATGTTCCATATATTCTGAGGTTCTGTGGTTGACTAATCAGTGATACAGCAGTATGATGCCAGTGGAAACAAATAAGGGGAGCTTGCAATAAGCAGGCTGAGAGTAAGCTAAGCGCTTAGACCCGTAACCTGATTTGGATAATGCCAACGTAGGGAAATACTTCGCGGTAATGCCGCATGTATGCTTGACTTGGTGTACATGCGGCTTTTTATTTCAGGCTCTCCTTGATTGACCACAATTTATAACCGGCAGAAGCCGGAGGAGGAGATGTCTGTCTATGCTTAAAGATTGTTTGGAAAATGTTCGTAAAGCAAGTCCGCTGATTCACAACATCACAAATTATGTCACAGTAAATGATGTCGCGAATATACTATTAGCGGCTGGTGCAAGTCCGATCATGTGTGATTTTAGTGGTGATGTAGAGGAAATTACGGCTATATGCGATGGCCTTAATATCAATATCGGTACATTAAATGATGACACGATAAGGGCGATGTTTCTCGCAGGAAGAAGATCCCGGCAACTGGGTCATGTCTCAGTACTTGACCCGGTTGGTGCCGGCGCCAGTGTCTTACGCCGTGAGACTTCGCTTAAGCTTGTGAAGGAATCGGCTTTTACTGTTATCAGGGGTAATATTTCCGAGATAAAAGTTCTGGCCCTTGGTCAGGGTGGTGCCAAGGGTGTTGACGCAAGTGTCGAAGATGCTATTCAGGAAGATAACCTTGATGCTGCGATTGATCTTGTGAAGAGCTTCGCTCGCAATAGCGGCAGTATAATTGCCGTTACAGGTGCGATTGATCTCATTTCCGATGGCACGAAAACTTATGTGATTCGAAATGGCCGGCCTGAAATGGCTCGTGTAACCGGAACCGGTTGTCAGTTGTCAGGTTTGACCGCAGCGTACCTGGCGGCCAATAACGATAACCCCCTTGAGGCTGCTGCCGCGGCTGTCAGTGCTATGGGACTTGCCGGAGAGATCGCTTGGCAGAATATGCAGTCTATAGATGGTAATTCAACTTATCGCAATCGAATTATCGACGCCATAAGCAATTTGAGTGGCGATGAGCTGGAAGAAGGTGCCAGATATGAAATCAGATAGTCTTGTGGTCAAGCAATCAAATCAATTGTGCAAGGCTCTTATGCTCTACGCCATTACTGACAAGAGCTGGGTTGGACAACTATCGCTTGTTGAACAGGTCGAGCAGACGTTGCAGGGAGGTACCACCATGCTGCAATACCGGGAAAAGAACAAGTCCCGGGCAGAGATGATAGCTGAGACTTATCAGATCAAGGAGGTATGTGCAAAATATCGGGTGCCTTTTGTCATTAACGATGATGCCCTCCTGGCTGTTGAAATTGGTGCTGATGGTGTACATGTAGGGCAGAGTGACATGGCCGTTGCTGACGTGAGATCTCTAATTGGTTCAGATATGCTGCTGGGTGTTTCCGTACAAACTGTGGATCAGGCTATCAAGGCACAGACTCAGGGGGCTGACTATCTTGGTGTCGGCGCGGTTTTCCCTACCGGCTCCAAGAATGATGCCGATGAAGTTAGTCATGAAACCCTAAGGATGATATGTAAATCTGTTAATTTACCAGTTGTTGCTATTGGTGGTATAAATAGCGAAAATGTTGAACTGCTTGCAGGTAGCGGAATCAGCGGAGTTGCTGTTATCAGTGCTATATTCGCACAAACAGATATTTTATCAGCCACAAAAGAACTGAGTAAACTTGCGCAGATGGCGGTTAAGTATGAGAGTGTGAGTCATGATTAAAGCAGCGATCTTCGATCTTGATGGAACTCTGCTCGATTCCATGGGCTTCTGGGAAAATGTCGCGGCGCTTTATCTGCGTGATCAAGGCATTGAAGCTGATGGGGATATTGGCCGGATTCTCTATCCCATGAGTATGCTTGAAGGGGCTGGGTATATTCGCGGAAGATATCAGCTGAAAATGTCAGTTGAGCAAATCGTAGATGGAATAAACGATAGTATCGCCAACTTCTACAGGTGTCGGGCTGAGCTTAAAGCTGGTGTTCGTGATTTGATTGAGCGGCTGTCTGCTGCAGGTGTGAAAATGACAATTGCTACCGCCAGCGACCGTCAAGTGATTGAACCGGCTCTTAGCAGACTGAGTCTTGATAAGTATTTCATGCGTGTTTTCACCTGCACTGAAATAGGTGTTGGTAAAACTGAACCAGATATATTTCTTAAGGCTGCAGAGTACATGTCTGTTCAGCCTGCTGAGACCTGGGTATTTGAAGACGCGCTTTATGCTCTGAAAAGCGCAGCTTGTGCCGGTTTTAAAACAGTTGCCGTAGCAGATCAGTTGAATCAGGCAGACAAAGATAATCTAATGATACACAGCGATTTGTATCTGAACTCTTTTGCCTATGCCTGGGAGCGTCTTATGAACATGAATGCCGGAATAAAAACCGTTCTATCAATTGCCGGCAGCGACTCAAGCGGTGGTGCGGGTGTTCAGGCCGATATCAAGACGATAACTGCTCATGGTGCTTATGCTATGACCGCGATTACTGCGCTGACTGCGCAAAATACAACTGGTGTAGTCAGTGTACAGGAGGTTACACCTCTATTTCTTGAACAACAGCTCGACGCTGTATTTAGCGATATTTATCCGGACGCGGTTAAGATAGGCATGGCCTCTTCGAGCGAACTAATTGAAGTTATCTCGTCCAGACTTAAACTGTTCAAGCCGAATCATATAGTTGTTGATCCGGTTATTACTGCTACCAGTGGCTCTGCTCTGCTTAGAAGTGGCGCTGTAGACAGCATGATAAATTTGTTGCTGCCTAAGGCAACTCTGATTACACCAAATATTCCTGAGGCGCAAATAATATCGGGAATTGCTATTGCTGACGAAGCTGATATAATTCGAGCGTCTGTGGCGATTTATGAGCGCTACGGTTGCCCGGTCTTGTGCAAAGGAGGCCACAGTATCAGTGACGCTGATGATTTGCTTTATGACGGTGGTGGAATTAACTGGTTTCGAGGATTGAGAATTGAAACATCGAATACACATGGTACAGGCTGCACTCTTTCAAGTGCGATCGCGACAAATCTGGCACACGGCAAAACTCTGTATGAAGCAATAAAACTGGCAAAAGATTACGTATCAAGAGCTTTGGCATCAATGATTGATCTGGGTCAAGGCAGCGGTCCACTTGATCATGCCTGGAATATAAGAAGGGAAGGTAGAATAAATGAATAGTAAAAATACTACAAAAAACGAGTATAAAACACAGATGGAGGCTGCAAAGCATGGCTATATAACACAGGAGCTCAAGAGTGTTGCGGCAAAAGAGCAGATGACATCAGAAGAACTAC
>JAQVJP010000126.1 GCA_028695145.1 Eubacteriales bacterium | reverse complement strand
CATTCTTCGCCTCATTCAACTTCATTAACGCTTCCCCCTCAGCCAAAAATAATATGTAGTTGACATACCTATTATCTCTTACGAATAAGTATAGCCTAAGCTTGAATACTTTTGCCAATATTTTCAAACTAATAAATGACAAATACGGCCACCAGGCCGGGGACGAGGTTTTGCAGACTCTCGCTGGATTTCTGCACAACAATGTCAGACACCAGGACATCGCGGCCAGACTCGGAGGCGATGAGTTTATGGTTTATCTTACCGACTTCGATGTGCGTGAACAGGCAGTTGAGAAGATCGAACATATTAATAAGCTGCTGGCTGAACATTTTGCAGCTCAATTTGCTGATTTGATACCTTCTATTAGTACCGGACTTGCCGGCGGCACAGTAAATGAAGATTTCAAGCAGCTATTCAAAAGAGCTGATCTGGCTCTTTATAAGGCAAAAAAACAAAAAAGAGGTTCCTGTTGCTGGGATTAGATTTGTGCAACCTCAAGCAATTCTTCATTTTTCAAACAAGTAAGATATTCCATATAAATAGATTGTTTTTTCCATTATATGCTGATCTGCCTCCTGTTAATCTTAGGATGTGTAAATCCGATATTTTTAGGAGGTGTTATTTATGGCACAAAAAAATAGAATTAATCAGGCGTTTTTTCTGACTGAACTTGAGAAACTCGAGCAGCGTGAAATTCCGGTTCCGGAAATCAAGGCAGACGAGATTCTGGTAAAAATGGAAGCAGTTGGTATCTGCGGTTCGGATCTACATTATTACTCCCACGGAAAAATTGGTGATTTTGTCGTTGATTTCCCATTTATTCTCGGACATGAATGTGCTGGAACCATCGTAGAAACAGGCGCTGAAGTCAAAAACCTGGCAGTTGGCGACAGAGTAGCTCTTGAACCCGGTGTCCCCTGCGGCCACTGCGAATTTTGCATGAGCGGCAAATATAATCTCTGTCCGGACGTTAAATTTTTCGCTACACCGCCTTATCACGGTTGCCTGCAGAATTATGTCAGTCACAAGGCTTCGTTCGCCTTCAAGCTGCCAGATCACGTTTCCTCAACCGAAGGTGCGTTGGCAGAACCGCTGGCAATTGGGATTAACGCTGTTCAAACAGGCGAGGTCAAGTTAGGTGATACCGTAGTAATTTTCGGTGCCGGCTGTATCGGTCTGGTATCACTGCTCTCAGCAAAAGCAAGTGGAGCGACTGATGTTATTGTTATTGACGTTGTCGACAAGCGTTTGGATGTCGCAAACAGCATGGGGGCGACAACAATCAACGCTGCCCGTGAGAATGTAATAGACCGCGTCAACGAACTGACAAGGAACAAAGGCGCTCGTGTTGTGATTGACTGCGCAGGCAATAATATTACACTTGCGCAAACGGTACAAGTTGCCAAAGCTGGCGGCACAATAGTTTGGGTTGGTATGGCAACGGACGAGATTAACGGGCTTGAACTTGGGCCGATCAGCGCAAAAGAGCTGACCATTAAGTCTATTTTCCGTTATCGCAATCTCTATCCAACAACTATTGCTGCGATCGCCGATGGCAAAATTGACATCAGCGGAATCATTTCCAATAAATACAAATTCGAAGATACTCCGCAGGCATATCAGGAGACCTTAAAAAATGTCAGTAATATCGTTAAGAGTGTTATTGTCTTTGATTAGCTAAGGCTATGGTGTGCCGCGCCTGTTTGTTTGCCCCACTCAGAAATTCTGTTGTGACAGGTAAACAGCAGGATTTGCGGCCGCCTGTCATTGTCGCTGCGATACGCTGCCAGAAACTTCATGCCTTCATATGCTCGCTCGTCATCATACATTGTAAAAATATCATCAAGCAACAGTGGCAAATATGCTCTGCCATCGGTAATTAAGTCGGTAATAGCCAGTCTGAGCGCAAGATAAGCCTGGTCTATCGTACCACTGCTCAAATAGGCCCAGTCACGAAGAGATCTGTCGACACTATTCTCAACGGTTATGTTGAGATCCCGTGAAACTCTAACATTCCTGTATCGACCATTGGTCAGCTGATTAAAAATCTGTGCTGTACTGTCATTTACCAACGGCCCAAAACTGCGCTGTACCTCTTCAAAAGATTCATTTAAAATTTCTCGCGCCAGCTGCAGAGTGCTTAGTTCGAACTCCTGATCAACCACAAGTTCACTGACCTGCTCAATTTGATCATCGATTTGACTTACGTTTGGCAGATTACGATATTTTTCACAAATCGCGGCTTCACGTGAAATAATCTCACCTGCCAATTTCTTTATTTCCTTATCGCATTCGCCAATTCTCGTATGTATTCGTTCTAATTCTTCAGAACTCATCACGTTTTCCGGCAGCCCGGCAAGTTCCTGAGCAATCTGAGCTACCTGTGTTTCTAATTCCTCAATTGGAAAATCTGCTGCTTCTGGACTCAGCGCTTCAACCTTAGCTATTAACTCACCTGATTTACGTGCCAACGCCTTTATATCAATTTTTAACTGCTGCAGTTTCTCATTTGCCTGCTTAAGGTCAGTCACAGGTTCATAAATAGTTATTGAATTGATAAAATCCTGTTCCCGGACTGACAGCAAATCTCTGCATTCGCTTGTCTTGTTGTCAGCTTCTTTAACTCTCTCTTCCTGAGCCTGTAATCGAACACAGAAGTTTTTCCATTTCTGAACCATCACGCTGACTGTTTCAACATCTTCTGCCTGATAATTCGCCAGAGACTCCTTAATAAGTTCTTCAAGCGTTTCTATGTCTTGTTGCTTTTGTTGTGCCTTGTTATTCAGTTTTTTTATTTCAGCCAGCAATTCTGCGGATATTTCATTTGAAAAGCTGCTCTGCTTTATTTTTTCAAATATACTAATAAGATTTTCCGCGGATAAATCAGCGCGTAATGATATATATACAGTGATAGCTTCGTCTATCTCTCTTTGAAGATTTAGGAGCTGCTCCTGTCTTGGTTCTCTTCTGGATTTTGCTGATTCTATTTTCATTTTAACGTCTTGATAAGCTTCAGCATCAGAGTCGTACTGTGCTGTTAAAACCTTGGTCTGCTCAAGCTTATCTGCGGCCTGTTGTTCATAGGATGTGATTTCCTGTTGTGAATTCCGGTATTCAACCAGACATTCATCTACAGTTTTCTTAAGAGCTTCATTTTGCTTCTCACAGCGCTTCTGAACTTCATCAAGCTCAAACTCACATTTTTCGATCAGCTTCTCATCCAGATCGCTTCTTGTCAGCGTCCTTGCCGGAGTCTTACGATATGACATCATCAGTAATACAGCACCTGCTGCTGTTAGCAAAAATAACAGCGGCTCTACCAGTGACCCCGCTAATATACCTGCGACTAATACTATCAAGCCAATGAAAAATATTGTTTTCTTAAATTCCCGTCCTGCCGGTATATCCTCCTGCCAGGATCGTGGTTTTCGGGCATCTTCAAGTCTCTCTTTGGCAAAACTAATTTTCTCATCTGCCTCTGAAGGAAATTTTTCAAGCTCTCGTTTTGCGTTTTCTAACTGGGCTTTTTGCTCATAGCCGCGCTGTCTGGTGGTGTTAAGAATCCCGGTGATTTCTGATAACTCTGCTTCAGCAGCGACAATCTGCTCTCTTAAGCCATCAATAATTTTCCTATTTTCTGTTTCCTGCAGTTTAAGCTGCGCAAGACTGTTATCAATATTTTTTAGATCATCATTAATTAGTTTCGCTTCGTCAAACAATCCGACGATTTTCTCAAGCTGCCCGATCTCTGTGTCAAGCCTACTTGCTTCTTTTTTCAACAGCTCCAAGCGCACTTGTTTTTCACGAAGACTATTTAACTCTTCTTGAGATACTTCTCTTATATCTTCATTTTTTATTTGTGCAAGTATGGATTGTTCCTTGCTCAAGGCTATCTGGTATTCTTTTAAACGCTCTGTCAACCTGTCAATGTCCTGTTCAATCCGCTCACAGTTTTCTACATAAGCTTCATCCAGATTAATCTCTTCACGGTTTAAATCTTTTTGCATATTTTCAATTTGCCGGGTATTGGTTTCAATATCCTGACGGCGTTTAATAATCTCTATCAGTCTGTCTCTCTGCTTCGTCAGATCACCGGCTCTGACCTGCTTACTCAGTTCATTAATCTCGTCCTCCAGCATAAGTTTTTGCGAAGTAAGCTGTTTGATAAACGCTATCTCTTGCTGCTTATCAATTTCTGCAGCTTCTGCGGCGGCGCGGTCACGTCCAAGCTCTTCAAGATTTTTTTTGTTTATTGCCAGAAGACCTTTATCACCACGTTTGCTAACAAGACTCTCAACCGCGCCAGTGAGTTGATCAGAAACGGATTTAAACGAGGTTTTTTCATCACCGGTCGTAACAAGATTCAGCAGACGCTGTGTAATCTCATCTTCCTTACCTGAGTTATTAATTACGCTGCCACTCTGCCCGATAAAAACACTCTTTTCAAACCCTTCAGATCCAAGACCAAAAAACTCTTGACCGGGATCTCTGCCACGAGCAAGCTGCAGCTTCATACCACTATCAAGATTCCACACAGCGATGTCATCACTTGTATTACTGCGGCCAAAACTACGCTCAATTCTGTAATTAATGTTATCTGCGGAAAAATCAATGTAACCCTTCATGACTCCGCCCTGCCATGGTTGATACTGTAATCGCGGATTTTTCTGAATATCGGAACTCTTGCCGTTGTGTCCATAAAAAACCATTTTGATAAATGCCATCAACGTACTCTTGCCATCTTCGTTATTGCCATAAATAACGTTAAAAGAATCACTTAAATCGAGATCATAGTCACTGAACTTACCAAAATTATCTATATGAATATGCTTAATAATCACTAAGCTGCACCTCACCTTCAAAAGCCCGCATACCTATTTCGAGAGCAGCGCGGATTCTCGACACTTCATTTTCATCTTTTCTTGCTTCGGCTGTCTCAATTCGTTCAAGCATACGCCGGACATAGATGCCTCTAAGTGAAGCCTCCTGAGCGAGTTGATCGTAATCTAACTCCGCTCTGGTACGGTTTTTGATTTTCACAAAATGCAGTCGCTCAAGCAAGCTGTCAGTAAGTTGAGAAACCGGCACTCTATACCCGGCAGGAATCGACCCCGTCAGAATTATTTTATAATAATTATCTCTATAATCACTGCCGTAATTGTCAGCAATGCTAAGAAGTACTTGATCCAGAATCTCAGTTTCCGAAGCAGCGCCACTGATATCAATCTCGGTAGTCAGGTACATGCGGCTGCAAGTTCGTCGGAATTCCAAATCCACATGACCACGGGCAACAGTACCGATATATACGCCCTTCTCGCCAAGTTCATCGAAGCCACGACCGTCGGGGCAGCCTGAATAGGCATAAGCTGTATTGCGCGCGAATAATATTGGTGTACGTTTATGAATGTGACCCAGAGCGACATAGTCAAATCCGCTGTCAGCAAGCTGGCTCTCTGATACAGGATTATAAACACTATCAGCGCCTTCAGATGTCAAATCACCGTGCAGCACGCAAACATGAACCTGATTCGGGTCACGATCAACGGCTTGTGTCGCAACAAGGAGAGATTCACGACAATATGTCCCGGCAAAAGCAGCTCCCCAGATGGTGAAACCATGTTCAGGAAATTCACGTGCTTCCAAGCCAGTTCGAAAAACTACAACATTGTCCGGCCAGTCCTCATCAGCATAAGGCGAATCTACGCTCGCGTAATCATGATTTCCCGGTGCGATAGCCGCGATGGTCTTATCTAATGAACCAAGGTACTCTTTTACCGATTGAATTGTTGAGCCATCAATATTGGCACCTTCAAACAAATCACCTGCGATCAGCAGAAGATCGATGTTTTCATCCTGACATATATTGGTAATTTTACGAAATGTTTTTAGAAGCTCCTGCCGGCGTTCTCTGGCTCGCCCAGGCACAGCTGTAAGCTCAGAGCCAAGATGCAGATCAGCGCAGTGAAGTATCTTAATTTTATTTAACATGCTGGCACTCCTCCGAAGAAACAAAACAGATGTTTTCTTTTATTCTATCATTTATTAACCCAGGCGCAATATGTTAACTATACTATATGTTCTGGCACTGCGCTATAATAGACACAAATGCAAGGTAAATCAGCAGGGAGGAATTTTTATATGAGCATTATCTGTTTTGGTTCCATGAATATAGATTATGTCTATAATGTCGATCATATTCTTAAACCTGGCGAAACACTCGAGAGCTCTGGTTACAATATATATGCCGGTGGCAAAGGTCTAAATCAGGCGATAGCTCTTGGCCGCGCCGGAGCGGATTGTCGTATGGCCGGTATGCGCGGTCGGGACAGCCGGCTGCTGATAGATACTCTTAATTCCGGCGGGGTTGATACTTCGCTTATTCGACAAATTGATACTGAAGGCGGACATACAATTATCCAGGTCGACCGCGAAGGACAGAACTGTATACTCTACTTCGGCGGTGCCAATAAAAAAATCACGCAG
>JAQVJP010000125.1 GCA_028695145.1 Eubacteriales bacterium | reverse complement strand
TTCATACATGGCAAGAGCTTCGTAGTTGATGATATTTATGGCATAATCGGCACAATTAATCTTGACTATCGGAGTCTGTTTCTGCATTTTGAGTGTGCTACCTGGATGTATAGGACAGACAGCGTAATTCATATGCGTGACGACTATCTAAGCACTCTAAAAAAATGTCAGGAAATATCACTTGAAGACTGTAAGAACCTGCCAGCTTACCAAAAACTGGGACGCAGCCTGCTGCGCTTGTTCGCGCCATTGATGTAATAAACACTCAGCAAAAACACTTCAATCATTAATTAGAGACTTAATAACTTCTCCCGCGAGGATTAATCCGGCAACTGGTGGAACAAAGGAAATGCTTGCGGGATATTCCTGACCGGGTTTCCTCTGTGGTTCTTCACGTGAGTAAACTACTTTCAGCTGTTTTACATCTCTTCGTTTCAGCTCGCGACGCATCACACGGCATAGAGGGCAAACAGAAGTTGCGTAAATGTCAGCGACTTCAAACTGTGTCGGATCAAGTTTATTACCGGTTCCCATCGCACTTATCAGAGGAATATTGATCGCCTGAGTCTGTATAACAAGCTCAATTTTAGCAGTAACATTATCAACCGCATCAACTACATAGCTTAATTCAGGGTTAATAATTCCAGATCTGCTTCCCGGTAGAAACATCTCCTGATATACTTCCACCTGTGCTGATGGATTGATTGCCAGTATACGTTCTCTTGCCACTTCGACCTTAGCTCTGCCTATTGTATCATGCGTCGCGATCAGCTGACGATTGAGGTTAGATAACGCAACTGTATCATGATCAATCAGGATCATTCTGCCAACACCTGCTCTGGCCAGAGCCTCGACAGTGTATGATCCGACACCGCCAAGGCCAAAAACAGCGACCGAAGCCTCGTGCAGTTTTTTTAAACCTGATGCGCCTATTAACATCTCTGTACGGCAGAATTGGTTTTCCATTTATTATAGTCTCCTTGACAATATTAACGCTAATTAAGAATTAGTCCTGATCTGACATAAGAATCTCACAAATAATCTTATCTGTAACTATATCACAGAATTCGTCTGTGCAAACCGTATATAATCCCCATCAGCGCTTCAGCATTTAGCACAAATAGTTCACGATGCTGAGTTACAACTATAGTTGAACAGACTTAGATAAGGAGACTACAGCCATAATGAATTTAAAACTCAAAAACCATAGACTGCTGTTTCTTGGAACCCTGCTCTATTTTGCACTTGCTTTTGTAAACATTAATTTTGCCATGCTGGCCATGCTCTGCATGATTACACCTTTTATTCTTCTGTTTCGCGACAAGCGAAAAACCTGGTGTCAGGGCTATTGTCCTCGTGCCAGTTTATTTTCCAAGACAGGTACCCTTCCTCTTGCCAGAAGCAGGAAAACACCGGCAAGTTTCATTAAGGGAGACGTCAAATGGTATGTTCTAATGTATTTCGGCATGAATATGTTGATCATGATCGGCACAACCATCAGGGTAGCTGCCGGTTCAATGCCGGCAATGGATTATCCCCGGCTGCTTCTCTTCTTCGCCATTAGAACTGAACTGCCGCAGCTTCTGCCCACACCTGAAGTTTGGGAATGGCTGATTCATTTGTCTTATAGATTTTTCTCAATGATGTCAACTACAACAATATTCGGACTTATTCTTTCGCTAATATATAAACCACGCACATGGTGCACAATATGTCCGGTCGCAACTATGTCGGACGTCGCGCTCAAACAGCAGAAAAAAAGCGGCAGATCAGTCGGTCAACGCAAGGTATTCGATTGAAATTACCGATCCGTCTTTGACAATAACTTGCAGCTTGGAACCATTCTTCTCATATACATATGCGCCATCTGTTTCCATGGAATACTCTGAGCCAAGAAGCGTTTCCACATCTGCCTCCGCAGAACCAATATAGAGACCTTCTACAGTCGTTACGCTATCATCCATAAGAATAACAGCTGAAATATAATCACGATCCTCTATCGGATAAGTGAGTAAATCAAAACCTGGATAAGAATATGTCTTGTCCAAACCATCGAAGGCACAACTCTCAGCTTCAAAATATGCCTGTTCCTCGCCCAGAGCTTCTATTGCTTCTTCGGCGGGGGCATGCATAACAACTCTTACGCCATTATATTCAAACACGTACCCATTTTCTGCCGGCTGGAATTCCTGACCGGAATTTGACTGATCAGGCTTGGTTGTTTCAGAACTTGCTCCTGTTTCGTTATTCTTATCAGATGAACAGGCAACTGACAGCACAGAAATTGTCACAATCAATGCTATAGCTATTAGATCATTTAGTTTTCCACGAAATTTCATTTATAATTCCTCCCGAATAGTTTGATTTACTCTTTTATTGTCTCCGGCGGTCTGCCGCCGAAATTCTTAAGGTAGCCATATTTTTCCAGATCATCATACTGAGCAGCACGCATATTATAATAAAAATCAACCTTTGGCTGCCACTTGGCGATCATATCTGCCTCATTCCTTCTATCTTGAAGATCGTAGTTCTGTTGCAGAACATGACCAAGATGTTCGGATATTTTTTCCGCGCCAGACAAATTCATATGCAGACCGGCATCATATGTATCCTGACTAAAATCAATGCCGATATCATCTGCCAATTCAAGATAATTCAAATATAGAAGGTCATTATCCCGTGCGTATTCTTCAATCTGATCTTCCCACTCCGGATACCAGTAGGGGTATAAACTTGGAGCCTTCATCAGTACAAGTTCAATATCATTTTCGCGACACAATTCAGTCATCATCTCCAGATATTTCCAGCTGTTCTCTCCGAAATTGTAGTCTGCCAGAACTCTGCCTTTTGGTACAGTTTCAACCGGGCGAACATCCACCCTCATCAGGAAGCCATTATGCGACTTCTGATCACGTTTGAATAGATATTCCCAATCTTCCTGTTCGAGTTCCTGCCAACGGCTGTGATAACGCAGAAGTGGAAACATGTATGAAGCAAGTGTTTCTTCCGGTAACATCGACGCCAGTGCTGATTTTATTTTTGGTAAACCTATGCGCATACCGTCAATACTCATTCTGTTGTAAGGCTCACTCTGAGGCTCATCATACTGCATAGCCAGTACATTGAAAACAACAACTTCTGGTTTTTCATAGCGTAATACTTCTTCCAGTAAATAATATGATTGCCAGATCAGCTGCTGAGCACTGCCAACTATATAACTTGAAACACCATAATCTTCCCACAAAGTCACAGGTGAAACACTCTCGTAAGCCTCACAGTCACCAATTAGAATAACATCATTATCCCCTTTATGCTCATAATACTCAGATATCAAAGCACCCTCAGGTATTTCCGTCATGAACTTAGGCATCATAAGCTCCTGAAGAAACAGCAGCACGGCAAAAATCACTACCAGAGCGACCGCGTTTATCACTATTAACTTCTTCTTACCTATTTGACTCATTATTTATCTCCATACTATCAATCATAGATCGCGATTATTATTACAGTAGTATCAGCCATTAGAACTGATTGTAAATGAACTGATTAGCATCATAGCCTATTCCATAAGCGCCAAAAATAATAATTACAACAAATAGCAGGGCGAACATGGCATACCTCAGAAGTAATGGTTTCCGGGCAATATTTTCCCTGACCGAACCGCTTCTCTGAATCATGCTAACACTAATCAACATAAATGTACCAATCAGCAAAATTAAGTAATCGGCTGTATTAAGACCGAGTTTGAGTAATGATCCATCAATAAACACTTGTAGACCAAACTCCGTAAACATAGATACATACTGTTTGAAAGTAAGCCCAACATCTCTGTAGCAGTCCAGTAGGCGTATAGACGACATCAGGAAAAATGTTCGAAATACCTGAAACATTCTGAACCATAATCGTTCTGATACCGCGAATTTCTTATGAAACCAGTCGTAAAACGGTGTAAATTCTTGAGAAATAATGATCACAAGGCCATTAAGCAAACCCCATACTACGAAATTCCAGCTCGCTCCATGCCATAGACCGGTAGTAAACCAGACTATTATCGTCGCAAGATATACCGGCACTCTTTTACCAAGGGCTGTACCCAACCTTCGTCTTGCGCCGGTTGATAATTTCAACATCGGCTGTGATACTGACAGCGGATAGAAAATATAATCTCTGAACCATGTCCCCATAGTAATATGCCAGCGTCGCCAGTACTCGGCCGTGTTTTTCGCGAAAAAAGGTCTCTCGAAATTCTCTTTTAGCCCGATCCCAAGTGATTGAGCAATACCAATTGTAATATCAATACCGCCTGTAAAATCAGCATATAGCTGAAGAGCATAAAAAACCATGCCTACCAGGACATACGTCCCTCTATAAGCTGATGGTTCCTGAAAAATTGTATTTACCGCCGCCAGAACACGATCAGCTATCACCATTTTCTTGAAGAATCCCCATAAGATTCTCTGTACACCCATGGCAAATTGATCAGCCGCAAACTGGTGTTTACCAAACAAATCCGGCGCCAGGTCAGAGAATCTGCTGATAGGACCTTGAATCATCTGGGGGAAAAATGACACAAATAAAAGAGTTTTAAGATAGTTTTTCTCCGGCGGATGCTTGCCACGGTAAACATCAATAATATAACCCACGGTTTGGAAGGTATAAAATGACATACCCAGTGGCAGAGCGATGTTTAAGAAGCTAATACTTGTCTGAGATTTAAACGCGCTAAGCACAGTGTTTATATTAGCAATCATGAAATCTGTGTACTTGACCACAGCAAGCATGCCTATCGTTGCGATCAAAGCGATAATTAACCAAAGTCTCTGTCGCTTCTTCATACGCGTTTTATAGACCTTCTTATCATCACGACTCATTTCGCTTTTATGAATTTTGAGGTATTCGCTCTGTTCAAGCTGCACCTTATGCATGCGGCCGGTTGTGAACCAGGCAGTGAAAGCAGCAAGTACCACATAAGACAAAAACTGAATCCCGGCAAAAGCATAAAAGACGCAGCTAAAGATCAAAAGCAATAACCATTGAGCTTTTTTTGGCACCGCGTAGTAAAGAATAAAAAGTACCGATAAGAATAAGATGAACCCGGAAGATACAAAAGACATCTGTTATTGCTTCTCCTTAATCATCCAGCAGTCTGTCAACCATTGCCTGTAAGGCTTGCGCTGAATTAAAATTCTCAGGCACGATTTCCTCTGCCGGTACTGCTACATCAAACTCATTATTGATCTCAGTTACAATAGAAACTATATCAAATGAATCAAGAATCTTGTCATCTATAAGCGTTTTACATGTCATAAAATCAATTTCAGGGTGAAGATTATTCAATATTTCTATCATTTGTTCCATTTTCATTATCCTCCGATTTGATAATTGTTAATTAGGGCTGTTCGATCAATTTTGCTATTACCAGTCAATGGCATTTGCTCGATTTTTTTAATTCTGGCAGGCACCATATAGCGTGGCAGCTTCTCAAGAAGAATACTTCTCAGAGAATTTTCATCAGTATCACCTGTGTAATAAAGAATTATTCTCTTCTTTTCTTTGTCATAAATACATCCTGTATGACCAATACCTGGCACTGAAGCCGCTACACTTTCAATTTCCCCGAGCTCAATTCTGTGCCCCATGTGCTTAATCTGATAGTCTTTGCGGGAAACAAAAATCAG
The DNA here is from genome assembly GCA_028695145.1 of Eubacteriales bacterium. Taxonomy (GTDB): domain Bacteria; phylum Bacillota; class Clostridia; order Saccharofermentanales; family UBA5734; genus JAAYFZ01. Next base: position 844 of record JAQVJP010000125.1, on the reverse strand, counting down.
CTCGCCTTTATCGTTGACACGACCAAGATCACCAGTTCTGTATATTATCTCCGGATAGAGATCGTTAAGAGGGTTTTGTACAAAACTCTCACGTGTACGTTCAAAATCCCGGTAATAACCATGTGTAAGTGTACTGCCGCGCACACATATCTCACCCGTTGTGCCTGGATCAGCCAGCTTATTATCTTCTGTCAGAAGCAGAATCTCCCTATTGCCAAAAGCCCGTCCTATTGGAATAGGCTCATCATCAGCGAAATCCCTGTCGACTTCGTAGAAGCAACAAACACCCGTAGCTTCTGTTGGTCCATATAAGTTGATAAATCTGGCGTCAGGTAGTGCGGAACGCCATTTTCTGAACTGTTTGAGCGGGAAAACCTCACTGGCAAAAGCTATAGTTTTCAGATGCTCAGGCACCGACTTATCAAGAACATTCAGACCGGAAATCATCGTTAACGCTGTTACAACCCAACAAACAGTATTTATCTGATGCACATTTAAATACTCCACCAACTTCAAAGGGAACATAAATAATTGTTTAGGTATAATATAAGATTTTCCACCAAACATTAAGACAGGAATTAATTCCTTGAGACAAGCATCCAGATACAAAGGCGTTTGATTACCAAATATAGTATTCTCATCAACACTAAGTATTTCACTTAGCTGTTCGATATAGTCAATAACAGTACGATGGCAGGCAACAACACCTTTGGGAACACCGGTGGATCCTGAAGTAAAAACTATATAAACAGGATCGGTGTCAATAGCCTTCATTCTAACTGATGCCAACAGCTCATTGTTCACATTAGTTTTAATAATATTATCATATTCAATCAGCACGCAG
>JAQVJP010000124.1 GCA_028695145.1 Eubacteriales bacterium | reverse complement strand
CTCACAACACACGACAGAGATACGAACGCAAGTATAAACATCTTGAACAAAGGGCTTGCTATTGTCTAAGAAATATCAGATACCGTAGGGCATACGGGAATATACGCTTGTGGACACTATGTAAGACGAGTCGGCTTGCCGAAACGCAACAGTGGTTGAAACAAGAATCCCACGACTTTAGTCGTGTGGAGTGTCAATGGAATGATTGGTATAACGGTTATATTTATCTGACGACGCGTACCGATCTCTTTAGTATTCAGAATCTACTCAATCGTATGATGCAGAACATTCAATTCTTAAGTCAGAACGCGACCGGCCTTAATCAGGCCTCCCAAGGGTTAGCAGCCATACCGACAGCGTCTGTGCGTATGGCTATGGCAGTTCTCGGCGTATTACCGGTTGTAATCATATATCCGTTTATACAGAATAACTTCGTAAAAGGTATCACCCTCGGTGGTGTGAAAGGATAAGACATATGAAAATAATAGAGACAAAAATCGGTGAGCTTGGTGCTGTTTTAACAGCATATATACAGGAACCTTCGCGTGAAATGGCAAATGTCGCGAAAAAACCTGCTGTACTTATATTTCCAGGTGGTGCTTATATGTTCTGCTCGGACAGAGAAGCTGAACCGATAGCTCTGGCCTATCTGGCAGAAGGATTCCAGGCATTTGTGCTCAGGTATTCCGTTGGTAAAAATGCCATAGGCTGTCAGCCGCTACAAGAAGCCAGTGACGCGATCGCTCTGATCAGAAACAAGTCAGAAGAATGGTTTGTTAAGCCAGATCAAATCGCTGTGTGTGGTTTTTCTGCCGGTGGTCATCTCGCCTCATGGGTCAGTCTATCAGGGGAGTCCAAACCGAACGCGACTATTTTGGGTTATGGCGCTACCAGGCTTGCAGCTCCTAATGAAGAGAAACATTTTATAGCCAAGCTGCTGCTTGGTGAGGATTATACTCCGGAGGACGCGAAAACAGTAGATCTCGCGCTTCATGTTTCTAATGATTCTCCGCCGATGTTTGCCTGGTCAACTGCTGAAGATGTCCTGGTTGATGTGCGGAGTGTGCTGGCAATGTCAGACGCATATGCTGCTGCCAGCCGACCTTTTGAACTCCACATTTTTCAAAATGGTGAGCATGGCTTGTCGTTGGCCAAACCGATAACCGCGTATGGTAGAATAGCGATGGCAGACGCTCATGTTGCTGCCTGGCATTCGATGAGTGTGGAATGGCTGTGGCGTCAGTTTGGCCGTCCGTCTCTAAAAGATAAGCCATATGAAAAAATTCCGGGGTTGATTCCCGATATGGAGTAAACGATGTATAACAGCATTTAAGGAGAATACTGATGAGTACTGACAAAATCATGGCAAAAGTTGAACGTTGGGGCGTTTTCGAAATTACACTGCCCGGTAGAGCAGACGGCAATCCATTTATAGATTATGAAATTACAGGAACTTTTACCGGTGTTCATGAGCAGAAGACCGTTAACGGTTTCTATGATGGTGACGGTAGTTACGTAGTTCGCTTCATGCCATCTTTTGAAGGATCATATGAATATAAGATTTCGGGTAATTTCGGCGATGAGGCTTCAGGCAGCTTCGTGGCGATAGCCGCTGGTATGAATAATCACGGCCCGTTGCGTGTGCGTGGCTGTCAACTTGAATATGAAGACGGTAATCCATATTTTTCTGTTGGAACAACCTGTTACGCCTGGACCATGCAAAGCGAGGAAACTCAGGAAGATACACTGCGAACTCTGGCGGAAGGTTATTTTAACAAAATTCGTATGTGTATATTCCCCAAGCATTATCTGCATAATCTACACGAGCCGGCGAGTTATCCCTTCGAAGGAACTCCTTGCGAGTTTTCTGGTGATATTACAGGTAATTTCATGAGCCTGATGGGTGTACAGCCAGGCAATGACTGGGATTTCACAAAATTCAATCCGGAACATTTTCGCAATTTTGAGAAACGGGTTGGTGAACTCAGTCAGATGGGCATACAGGCTGACGTAATTCTACTTCATCCTTATGATCGCTGGGGTTTCTCGACTATGACAGCTGAGCAGAACGATCGATATCTGCGCTACGCGGTCGCACGTCTGGCCGCTTATCGCAATGTCTGGTGGTCAATGGCCAATGAGTATGATCTGCTTCGCCACCTGACGGTAGCTGATTGGGAGCGCATGGCACAGGTCGTGTATTCACATGACCCCTATAATCATCTGCGTGGTATACATAATTGCTTCTCGCAATATGATCACTCGCGTCCCTGGATCACACATTGCAGCATTCAGCGCGAAGATATTTACAAATGTGCTGAACTGGTAGATGAGTATAGAATCCGCTACAAGAAGCCTGTTGCACTTGACGAGATCGGTTATGAAGGCAATATTGATCAGGGATGGGGCAATCTTTCCGGCCAGGAGCTGGTCAGACGATTCTGGGAAGCTACCTGCCGTGGCGGCTATGCCGGTCATGGCGAGACCTATCTTGAACACGAAACTCTGTGGTGGAGTCATGGCGGCAAACTCTTCGGCGAGAGTCAACAACGTATCAAGTTTCTCCATGATGAGATACTTTCACATATACCTGGATCCGGACTTAAGTCAATCAAACTATCATGGGATGAGGTCGCGGCCACTGTAGATAACTTCATGCCTTCAGGTTATTATCTGATTTACTACGGCTTCTTCCGTCCATCTTATCGCTACTATTATTTCGATGACAATGTTGAATACCAGGTGGAGGTAATTGATACCTGGAACATGACGATCACGGATGCGGGCAGACACCAAGGCAGATTTAAAATTGATCTTCCAGGACATGAATATATGGCCGTGCGGATTCAAGCTGTAACTTAAGAGCGCTTCATATTTGATAAAAATAATGTATCCGCATTAACAATTGTGTCGGGCAATCAGATTTTAATCTGGTTGCCCTATTGCGGGTGTATAAGCGCAATATAAGTTTGTGAAAACATATGATCAATACTTGGAATAAGTAGTTCTTAATTTGATGGATAAGAAAATCCAGAGATAACAAACACCTTAGTTGCAAATGTAGTATTAATATCAGGTTTTAAGAAATGTTACTAATTTCTATACATTGTCAGCAATTATTGCACTATAAATAGATTTGATAGATTGTAATATTAATAATGCAAGACTATATTATCTGTTGCTTGATCTTTTGCCGTGTAGATGTACTGCTTAAAGCGGTCGAAAAAGGTAAGATCAAACGTGCAAGACTTGAAGAAAATACAAGAAGAGTGTTCGTAGTTATGCTGCGCAGGATGGAGGAGAGAGTATGAAAATTCTTTGTAACCCTATTAATATCAATTATCGTTATCAGTTTAATATGGATCCGAGAGTTGGTAAATTACAGATTGCCAGAGAAGCAGCAGATCCTTCAATGATTTATTATCATGGACGTTATTATATCTTCGCGTCGATGACACTTGGAGTCTGGGTCTCTGATGATCTGGTCAGCTGGGAAAATCGCAGGTTACCCGAGAATCTGCCTCTCTACGATTATGCCCCCGATGTCAGGATAATCGGAGACTATGTTTATTTGAGCGCGTCCAAAAGAGGTGAAAATTGTAATTTCTACCGCACACAGGATATTCTCAATGGGCCATATGAAGAAATTGAAGGCAGTATGAGTTTCTGGGATCCTAATCTCTTCTGTGACGATGATGGTAGAGTATATTTTTTCTGGGGTTGTACTAATACTGATCCGCTCTGGGGTGTCGAGCTTGATCCTAAAACGATGAAACCGCTTGGGGAGAAAATGCCGATGTTATATGGTGATGCCTGGCAGAGAGGATATGAGAGAAGCGGCGAAAACAATAGTGAGGCGCCCTTGTCATCTGAGGCTGTAGAACAAATGTATCAAGGATTTCTGCAGCAACGAGGTGTGACTGAAGATCAATTATCTCCCGAACTTGTCCCGATGATCAAAGGCATGATGTCAAAAGAACCCTTTATAGAGGGTGCCTGGCTGGATAAGTATCAAGGTAAATATTATCTGCAGTATGCCTGTCCGGGCACTCAGTATAACTCTTATGCCGATGGTGTATTTGTTTCGGAAAATCCCCTCGGACCATATAAGCTTGCTGCTAACAATCCATATTCCTATAAACCAGGTGGTTTCTTGCCTGGCGCCGGCCATGGATCAACTATGTGGGATAAGAATGGTAAGTTGTGGCATACGGCTACCATGCGCATAAGTATGAATCATATGTTTGAGCGTCGTGTGGGTATCTGGCCGGCCGGTTTTGATACAGATGGTGAGCTCTTCTGCAATCAGAGATATGGTGACTGGCCGATGGCGATGGATGATCTAAAAGAGAATCCCTGGGCTGATCCGTGTTGGTATCTGCTCAGCTACAATAAACCGGTGCAGGCGTCTTCTGAGCAGGAAGATCACAGTGCTTCATTGGCCGCTGATGAGAACGTACAAACCTGGTGGCGTGCGGCCACAGCTGATTCGGGAGAATGGCTTAAGCTTGATCTTGAAGGAATATGTCAGGTTAACGCGGTACAGATTAATTTTGCTGATGATCTTATTGAGATGGAAGTTCCGGGCGAGATTAGAGGTGAAACACAAGCAAGATACATTGAGGAGAGAGAGCTGGTAACTCGCTGGATTCTTGAGGGATCATTAGATGATGAGAATTACTTCGTAATTGAAGATAAATCAGATGCGAAGACTGATCTGACACATGATTTAATTGTGCGAGAGGACGGTATCAAGGTTAGATTTCTTCGTTTAACCGTTATTGAGGTTCCTTATGAACAGGCGCCATGTATTTCCGGACTGCGCGTGTTTGGACTTGGCAATAAACAAGCACCTACAGCACCTGAGTTCAGCGCGTTCAGGACATCTGATCTGGATATGGTTGTAACGATAGAAGAAGACGATGCCGTAGGTCACAACATTCTCTGGGGACATAAAGCGGATAAGTTGTACCACAGTTTTATGACTTTTGCCAGTGAACAGCGTGTAGGCGCTCTGGTAGCCGGGCAGGAATATTTTGTCAGAGTAGACTCATTTAACGAGAACGGAATCACAGAGGGTAAGACTGTTTTACTGGCTAAGAAGGCCTAAAAGAGCACAGGGAGTATCACTTCTGTCGATGTTCATTCCTGAGCTTAATGGTGATAAACTAAATGATATACTGGATAGAATGAACTCAGGAGGTTGATTTTTAATGGCACAGGTTTTTAATCCATATCTTCCATCATATGAGTATATACCAGATGGAGAACCTCATGTTTTCGGAGACCGGGTCTATGTCTACGGCAGTCATGACAGATTTGGCGGTGACAAGTTCTGCATGAATCACTATGTCTGTTATTCGGCGCCCGTTGACGAACTTACAAACTGGAAATATGAAGGCGTTATTTACAGGAATGATCAGGATCCCAGAATGCAGGACGGTAAGAGTCAGCTGTGGGCTCCAGATGTAGTTAAGGGAAAGGATGGCCGCTATTATCTCTATTACTGTCCGGATGACAAACACGTAAATATTGGTGTTGCTGTAGCCGATGAACCAGCTGGTAAATACGAATATTACGGCTTAGTTAGCGACAAGACAGGACAGCCGATCGGCAGCAGACCGAACGATACGATTCAGTTTGATCCAGGCGTGTTCATCGATGACGACGGCGAGATATACTTGTATTCCGGCAATGGACCAAGAACTCGGCGCGATATTGGTAAGGAGCCTAAGAACTCTGTTGTCATGAAGCTTGAAGATGATATGTTGACCATAAAGACTGAACCCAGAAAATTAATGCCGTTACTGGGTGAGGCAGATGATACACCTTATGCCGGGCATGAGTTCTTCGAGGCAAGCTCGATTCGCAAAATAAATGGCAAGTACTATTTTGTCTATTCATCTGTTAAGTTGCATGAGCTCTGCTACGCTGTTAGCGATAGGCCTGATTCCGGCTATAGTTTCGGTGGAGTATTGGTCAGTAACGCGGATATTATCAAATCTCAAAATCGCAACGATCCTAAAAATTGCTATGGCAATAATCACGGCGGCATTGAGCTGATCAACGGCCAGTGGTATATTTTCTATCATCGTCAGACAAACAGATCACACTATTCAAGACAAGGCTGTGCTGAGAAGCTTGAATTGTCACCTGACGGCCATTTCGCTCAGGTGGAAATGACCTCATGTGGGTTGAATCATGGTCCGCTTGAAGGTTCTGGTGATTATCCGGCAAATATTGCCTGCAATATATACGGCAGGCATAAACCGACGATATCTCATCCGCTGGCTATGCGGAAGCTTCATCCTTATCTAACACAAGACGGTTCGGATTATGATCCGGATACAGATAAAGATATGACTCCGCCTGTTCAATATATTGCGAACTGTAAAAATGGATTTACGGCTCTATATCGATATTTCGAGCTGCAAAATCTTAAGAATATATCAATAACCGTTCGTGGGAAAGCAAAAGGCGTTATAACTGTTTCAGATGATGCTGGTGGTTCTGAGATAGCGAAAATAAATATCTCCTCATCTTCTGAGTGGAAAAAGTTTGTAGCTGACGCAAGTTC
>JAQVJP010000123.1 GCA_028695145.1 Eubacteriales bacterium | reverse complement strand
GTTATAACGATGGGATTACTCAGACGTTAGTATCCGCGATTGGCGGTATCCCAATGGGCATCGGTATATTTTTGGTCTGGCCGCTGGCCAAGCGCTTCGGCAAACGCAATGTAACAATGGCCGGCTTCATGCTCTTCTCTCTTGGCAGCGCTATCTGTTGGATATTCCCTGATAATATGGTTATCGTACTAATCGGCCAGTTCATTAAAAATCTCGGAGGTCTGCCAAGCGCCTATATATTTATGGCCTTGTTTGCGGACACACTTGATGATGCTGAATGGCGTTCAGGCTTCCGCTGTGACGGAGTAGCAATGTCAATCTATAATGTCATCGCCGTAACAATTACCGGAGTCTGTGTTGGTATATTCAACGCTATGCTATCTTACGCCGGTTATGTTAAGCCATACACAGATGAACTCGGCGACCTAATTGCGCAACAATCTGAAGGAGTTCGTAATCTGATCACTTTTTCCTTCGTCGGACTTGAAACAGTAACCGGTCTTGTACTTGTTATCTTGCTCATTTTTCTGAACGTGGAAAAAGGACTCGACAAAAAGCAGTCGGATATCCGCTCACGTCTGGCAAAAGCACATAGCGAGGATTGATACAAGAGAGGTGTAAGATGCTAAGAATAACAGATATAAAAATTGAAAACTTACGCGAAAATTGCGTTACCGATGTCGCTCCAAACATTTCGTTCGCACTTGCTTCGGATCGTCAAGGTGAGTCTCTCGCCAAGGCAAAAATCAGCTGCGGTAGTTGGCAGGTTACTACATCAGATCAGATCAATAACCTATACACAGGCGAGCTCAAACCATTTACTCAATACAAGGTCCTAATTGAAGCCATAGGTACAAGCGGCGAAACCGCCTCCGCAGAGGCAACTTTTCAAACAGGACGTCTCGACACTCCCTGGACAGCCAGATGGATCACAGATGGCACATATGATTTCCCGGACCAAGTCTCACCCAAGCCAATGACTTTTCGCTACGAATTCAGTCCGGCCCGACCAATTAGACGAGCCTGGATCAATTCTACAGCGCTGGGAGTATATGAGCTGATGCTAAATAATCGTAAAGTTGGATCAGATTACTTCGCGCCTGGACTAACATCTTATGAGCATCAAATACAGTATCAAACTTACGACGTAACAGAAATGATCTCTTGCGACTCTGGCAGTAATTCAAACACGCTGATAGCGGTAGTAGCAGGCGGTTGGGCTGCCGGTTCGTTCAATTACAAGCGCAAAAATAAAATCAGCGCCGATCGGCAGGCACTTCTACTTGAGCTGCACATAGAATATCAAAACGGAACTTCAGAAATCATCGCAACAGATGAGAGCTGGCAAGTTACAGAAGATGGTAATTATCAGATGGCTGAATGGTATGATGGCGAAACCTACGACGCGACCATCGACTTAAATACTATCAACTGGAAAAAATGTACTATTACAAAACCACGTGGTAATCCCAAGCTGATTGCCCAATATGGCAGCCCTGTACGCGTCCAGGAAAAATTACACCCTGTAAGCTGTCAGCGTGCGCCAAGCGGTGAGCTGATTTATGATTTCGGTCAGAATTTTGCCGGTGTCATATTCGCGGAAATCCTGGCAAAAGCCAGCCAAGCGGTCATGTTTCGTCATGCTGAGGTTCTGGTTGATGGTGAGCTCTTCGTAAAATCTCTAAGAACGGCAAAAGCTACCGCTATCTGCCACTGCAAAGATGATGTACAGCAATACTCTCCACGTCTAACTTACATGGGATTTCGTTACGTCGGTGTAAGTCTAAAAAATGGCGGCCAGATATCTCCTGACGATATCAAACTGTCAGCCCTCGTTCTACATTCAGACATAGAAGAAATAGGCAAATTCGAATGCTCTAACCCACTTATAAACCAGTTGCAGAGCAATATCCGTTGGGGAGGGAAGTCAAACTTCGTCGATATCCCAACGGATTGCCCACAACGCGACGAACGTCAAGGCTGGACCGGTGATATTTCCGTATTTGCCAGTACCGCCTGTTATAACTTCGACATGAGCAGATTTTTCGACAAATGGCTGCTTGACATGCGAGCTGAACAGAGCCGTGGAGGAGGTATACCAATGGTTGTACCACGTGCCGGTGACAGCTGGCCGGTCATGGCAAACTCCTGCTGGGGTGACAGTTGCGTACTCGTTCCCTGGGCGGAATATCTGGCGCGTGGAAATAAGTCACTTCTAAAAAAGCAGTATCCGACCATCAAGAAATTTCTCAAAGCCGCCAAATGGTGGGCAGGACTCTTCTCTATAGGTCCAAACAGCAGATACATCTGGCGCTTCCCCTTCCACTTCGGGGACTGGTGCGCACCGGACGAAAACGTGAAACAATGGCTGGCAAAAGGCAAATGGGTCGGCACAGCTTATTTCGCGAACTCCTGTAATATAACAGCCCAGATAGCCGAAATCATCGGCGAAACAGAAGACGCGGCCTATTATCGCAAAACACGTGACAAAATCATCCGCGCATATCGCGAAGTCTTCACAGACGGAAAAGGTAATCTAAAAAGAGAATTCCAGACCGCCTATGTGCTGCCGCTGCACTTCGAGATGACCCGAGAAACTGCTTCAGGCAGCAGATCCGTGACTTATTCGGAATCTTCAACGGAGGTATCAACGAAAGCTTCAACGGAGGCTTCAACGGAGGCTTCAACGAAGGCTTCAACGGAGTCATCAACAAAGGCTTCAACGGGGTCATCAACGGAGTCTTCAGTTGACAATTCAACAGGAACATCAGCAGAGACAAGACAAATGGCAAAAAATCTTGTCCGACTTGTTCGTGAAGCTGACAATCATTTGACCACAGGTTTCACCGGTACGCCTTACCTACTGTTTGCACTATCAGACCACGGATATACAGACGTCGCCTATGATCTGCTACTGCAGGAAACCTGCCCATCCTGGCTCTACGAGGTAAAAGCCGGCGGCACTACGATTTGGGAACGCTGGGATGCCCTACGCCCGGACGGCTCGGTAAACATTGGTGATCTTGCCGGCAACAAAACTGAAGAAGAATCAGGTGGTGGCATGGTCTCCTTCAATCACTACGCTAATGGCGCTGTCGGTGACTGGCTCTATCGTCGAATCGCTGGTATTGAAGCAACCAGCGGCGGCTATAAAACATTTAAAATCGCACCACAACCAGGCGGCGGATTGACTTCAGCCCGCGGAGAAGTAATCAGCCCGTATGGTCGAATATTCTCTAATTGGAAAATAGCAGATAGTATTTTCAACATTGAAATCGAAGTCCCAGTATCAACCCAATGCCAGCTGACCATGCCGGACGGCAGCAAGTATAATCTCTCAAGCGGTAAATATAAATACAAGTGCAAAATATAAAATACAATTTATTTGAGAAGGCTACACTTGTACATCGTTGCTTTGCTGCTACAATATCGTAATCCGACCAATGTTGCGCGACACATTTGACTCCGCTTGAACGCGTTTGACTTCACCAGTGCCAACTTGACGCCGCTTGGTTGCATAAAACGTTGCATAATAGTTAATCGCTGCATAAAAGTGCCACTTAGGGTCACTTTGGTTGCACTTGGCTACGTTTGGATATACCGGTAAAAGCGCCTAAAACACATTGATACCAGTTGTTTCCAGCTGTTTTGTTGAGCGGAGCAAGCGTAAACTTGTTTACGCTTGCATTTTTAATAAAATCGGCTGAGACGCTACGCGCGCAGCCGATTCCGCTGTTTTTTGTCAGATTGTTAGTTGACCCTAACTGACACCGCGGTACCAACTTGACTACACTTGGTTGCGCTTGGCTACACTTGGCTACGCTTGGATGTCGATATCGTATTTCGACCAATGCTGCCATTTCGACCAATACTGCATTTCGACCACCCGTTACTTCAGATGATCGATATGGAATTTATCGAGCTTAACCTTAGGCACATAGCAGAGCGGGCGAGCTTGACCTTAGGCACATAGCAGAGCGGGCGAGCTTAACCTTAGGCACATAGCAGAGCGGGCGAGCTTCCACAGGAGCGAAGCGACGAGGACGTTCGAGCTCGCGCTGCTATTGCCGATCCCACAGGAGCGAAGCGACGAGGACGGTCGAGCCCGCGTTGCTATTGCCGATCCCACAGGAGCGAAGCGACGAGGACGATCGAGCCCGCGCTGCTATTGCCGATCCCACAGGAGCGAAACGACGAGGACGGTCGAGCCCGCGCTGCTATTGCGATTTCACTAAACACTTGTTACGAAACTATCTGTCTAATTTCAAAGATATCTATAGTCATCTATTTGATGGTAAAATCTAATATATTGTTAGCAATTTAAGAATTGCTTTTGGGGATGGTGATGGAGAGATGAATTATCTGGTGCAGTTTCAGATTAATGTTTTTGCCCTGCTTGTTTTGTTTGTGCTTTTCCTCTTCGTCCATATGTCCAAGATTAAGACTTTTGGCCGTAAGATGATTAGTTTGGTGCTGGTGACATCAGCGGTATCTATAGTTGTCGAACCGTTAACATGGATTTTTGATCGCATGCTTTTCCCGGGGGCATATTTTCTGGAATATTCGACTAATTTTGTACTCTTCATGATCGGACCTATTATTGGTGGTATGTTGATGTCTTATGTAGATTATCGATTGTTTCGTGATCCGCAGAGAGTTTATGGCAGGGTCTTCTACCAGCATTTCAGCATAGTGACTTTTGGTTTACTTATCATCAACTTTTTTACTCCGGTTTATTTTTCCATCAATCCGGAAACAAATGGTTTTAGCAGCGGCGAATATAAGTTTATTCATTATATGCTTCTTGGTGCCATGTATCTATTTATGCTGACTTTTGTAATCAGGCATAGCAGCAGAGTTTCACGCAAAGAAGCTCTTATCTATTTCATTTGCTTCTTCTTGCCAATTATTGGCATGCTGATTCAGCTGATTGATTCGAAGCTTCATTTCTCTTGGACATCGATTGCTCTTGGCTTGCTGATCGTTTATGTTTTTCTTGAAACAACTCCTTCTGATGAAGATTTTCTTACCAAACTTTATAACCGACGCAGTTTCGAAACACATATGCAATACCTGATGCAAGGACGCCAGACTTTTGGCCTTATTGTTTTTGATCTTAATTATTTTAAGGAAATCAATGATCAGCATGGCCATAAGATGGGCGATGAAATACTAATTAATTTCTCACGTGCGCTTAAGCAGACTTTTGCCAAAAATGGTTTAGCAGTAAGACTCGGCGGTGATGAATTTGCTGTTATAGTTGATTTGCATAAATCTGATTTTAAGAATAAATCTGATAATCTTAATCACCAGATTCAATTACTGTCTGACTATTTGAGCAGAAACGTGAATCCTCTGATCAGTAATTTGAGCTACAGTTATGGCTATCAGGAGTTTGAGCCTGGCATGTCAATAGACGCTCTTTACAGTGCTGCCGATCAAAAAATGTATCGGCATAAGCAGCACTTAAAATCTCAGAGCCGTGCTGCAGCCCACGCGTTCGGGACAGATGGCTGAAGTTCACTTGCGCGGATGACTCATTTCAGTTCCATACATATACCGGCAAAAGCCCGCGCCGCGGGCGTAAGATATTTGTCTTTGTGATAAATGAAAGAAAACTTTCTTTTGAGTGATACACCTTCTATAGGTACGGCTGCAAGCTCGCCTTTTGCGAGATGTTCCTCAACAAGAAGCAGTGGCAGTACAGCGATTCCATGCTGCCTGATTACGCCTTGTATTATCGCTTGAGTGCTGACGCTCTCCCACGCCGGTTCTATTTCCACTTCGTGAAGCAGAAGCGCGCTCTCAAGTATTTCCCTGGCACCGCTGCCTCGTTCTCGCATAATAAATGATTCTTGTTGTAGTTTATAAGGATCGATGGATTTTTGTTTAGCCCATTCATGCTTACTTGAACAAACCAACACAAGTTCATCGTCACGGAAGGCTTCACTAATTAGCACCGGGCTGTGTGCAACACCTTCGATCAGGCCAAAATCTATGTGGTTATTAAGAACAGCCTGCTCTATTTTTTCTGAATTATCAATTCTTACTTTTACCATCGTATCAGGATGCATACCGGCAAAAGTTTCCAGCAGGCCAGTCAACAGGCGATTGCCGATTGTTATACTTGTACCGATCTTCAGTGTACCCGAATCTTCAAGATCATGAGCAAGATTTTCCATTTCATCAAACATCGAGGTAATGTGTCTGGCATACGGCAGCAGCTTCTGACCGGCATCTGTTAGATACAGTTTTCTTGAAATCCGGTCGAACAGCTTAGTTCCGTATTGCTTCTCCAATTCACTGATTGCCGCGCTTACAGTTGGCTGAGCCATAAACAATTTATGCCCAGCCTGGGTTATTCCACCTTCTTCACATACTGTAACAAATATTTTGAGATGTCTTATCGTCAATTTGGCCACTCTCCTAAATAATCAAATTATAATCATCCGGTTACATTAAGAATATGTATTCATTTCATTTTTGCTATGTATATTGTTTTTACTATGTATATCATTTTATAATACTATTTCTGTTATGTATATGTGTAGAGTATACTGTTGGGTGTAGTTATTATATTTTTT
>JAQVJP010000024.1 GCA_028695145.1 Eubacteriales bacterium | reverse complement strand
CTTTATTGATCCATCGTTGTCAGTATTCTTACTATCGATCACACTCATCTTCTTCCTATTTGTCGTCTTATCAAGCAGCAGTCTTCTGATAGTAGAAAAATTGATAAATATTCTATTACCGAAGGCAAAGACAGCTGCCAGACTCAATTGCAGATCGAGCTGGTCACCAAGAGCCGCAAGTAAGACCGCGATAGCGCTGTTGCCGATAAACCCGCTGACAAACAATCTGGTATTGTATTGGTTTTTCAAGTTAGCTGTCAGCGCACCGACAACAGAATCAATAGCCGCGAGGATACCTACGGCAAAATAAGATGAAAAAGCCGGTGGAATATCAATATTCCACAATAAACCGATTATTAGTCCTATTATCAAGCCAATCAGGGGGAACATGTGTTATCTCCATTCAAATCACAGCTTGTGCGGAAATCGCACTCTGGGTACATTCTAACATTTATAGAGCAAAAAAAGTACTGTATGCCTGTATATATCCAGTCAAGACAAGTCATCCATCAGGTCTGAAGATTCGTTTATCACCTGTAAGATCAAGAATACCTCGACCATGTCCACTTAGAGCATTCTGTTCGATCGCGAACCTGAGCCATAACATATCATCTGCCAGATCTCCTGCTCTTTCTGCAAGAATAATCAATTCTTCACCTGTATCCGGCAAAACGACTGTTAAATAAACAAGATCACCACCTGCAGGTCGTATTTTCCTAACTTGCGAGATTAAACTTATTGTGCTTCTTTCATCTCTGTCAGCGTCAATTATAGCCCCCATGATTGATACTGCCAGCTGCATTGAGCTTGTGACATCAACCGTAAGCGGCTGACCAAGACTCAAGGAAACTGCTCTGATACCCGCAATAACAGGAATGTTATCCGGTAGCTCAGAATGAATGCTCAAAGCATAACCTTCCTTATCAATAAGGACGCATCCATCGGGTATTGTTACATAAGCTACCTCTATGCGCTCATCTATTTTGATATCAATCTGTGAAGGAAAACGCATTTTGACAATAGCAGAGCGAACATAGGGCAAAGAATCGGCAATCTTCTGTTCAGCTTTACCGTATCTGAGTTGAAAAAAATGTCTTAAGCTGCCGCCAAGACCTGCAGCAAGATGCTGACCCTCACGAAGCCCACTTGCAGCTGCTATCTCATCTTCAGAAATATTAGATAATTCGTTTACACTTATTATGTTTAAATGAAACGCAGGCAGAGAAATAAGAAGCGTGCTGATCACAAGCAAAACAACCAGCCACACAAGTGCCCGGCGCAGTCTATTTTTCTTCCTCGTACCAGCTGACTTCATGAATGCATCCCCATGTCTACTTGATTATTTTCACTAAACTATCGTAAATGTCGGCAGCTGCTTGAGGCTTGGCCAGTTTATTGGCAGCGTAACCCATTTTAGTAATCATTTCCGGATCAGAAAACAAGTGAATGATTTCTTCCGCAAGCCACTCAGAGCTACATTCATCATCTGAGCGCATAATCGCGGCTCCGGCATTTACAAGTGATCTCGCGTTATAAGTCTGATGATCACCGGCAGCATATGGGTATGGCACTAAAATTGCCGCGCGTCCAAGCGCAGCCAGCTCTGCACAGGTCATTGCACCTGCTCTGGCTATCGTCAAGTCAGCCGCGGCCATCCAAAGATGTGTATCGTATAAATACTCGTGAACCTGAAGCCAATCAGTACAATTGACAGTATTCTCGCTGACTTTGTCGTAATGCTGGCGGCCGGCCGCAAGTACCAATTTGATTTGCTTATCTTCACGAACAAATTTTTGCCAGATATTGACATCCGCCAGTCCGGCTGCCGCTGAGTTTAATGTTGCCGATCCTAAACTACCGCCCATGACAAGAACAATTCTGGCATCATGACTTATGTTTAGCTTCTCCCTGGCGGCTGACCGATTTGTGGCAAAAAACTCTTGCCGTACCGGATTTCCTGTAATTATCAGAGGCGCGTCAGTCCTGAAATATTTTTCCGTCCCCGGGAAACTAATACAAACGGCCTGACAACATCTCGCCAGCATACGGTTTGATCTGCCCGGATAGGCATTTTGTTCATGCAGAAGTGCTGGTACTTTTTGAGCAGCGGCAGCTGAAATCAAGGGACTACAGACATATCCGCCTGTTCCAATCACAGCATCAGGTTTAAGCTGTTGAATTAACTTTTTACATTGTTTTCGTCCGGCCAGAATTTCTCTAACAGCTGATATTGTGTCGAAGCTGAGTTTACGAGGTAAGCCTCTTGCTCTGATTTCATAGAATTTGAATCCTGCTCTGGGAACCATCTCGCTTTCAAGACCTCGTGCCGTACCACAAAAAGCAATTTCAGCATCTGGTTCCCTTCTTTTAATTTCAGCAGCTATGGCCAAGGCAGGATTTATATGACCACTCGTACCACCACCGGCAATGATATAGCTCCTCTTCATAATCTTTGACCCTCATCTCTCTTTACCGGTCTGCGTCTGGCAGACTGTTGTGGTTTTTGTCTGGCAGCATCATTTTTTCTTCTACTTTGTTGGCCGGTTCGCGAAACAGCAAGCAAAAATCCGACAGCGACCAGAAAGAAGATATTGGATGTACCGCCATAACTGAAAAATGGCAGTGATATACCGGTAGACGGCAACAGTCTTGTAGCTACACCCATATTTAGAAAAGCTTGAATACTGATTAGTCCTGTATAACCTGCTGCCAGCATGGCTGTATAATTATTCTTAGCTCTCAGTGATATCATTACACCACTAATGAGAAAAGCAACAAAAAGCAGCAAGACAATTACTGTACCTATGAAACCAAGCTCTTCACCAATAATCGCGAATACATAATCGTTATGAGCTTCCGGCAGATAATTGTATTTTTGCCGCCCTTTGCCAAGGCCTACGCCTTGCAGTCCACCGGAGCCAAGGGCAATAATCGCTTGCGTTATTTGATAGACGTCATCGGAATCGGCCTCGTCCGGGTTGGAAAACATTTCAAGACGATGACCAACATGCTCAAAATTGCTGGTCATTTTTTCCATAAACTCGTTCATTGACTGATCCGTGCTATTGAGATAAACCGGCAGCAGCGCACCAACTATAAGCGCTATCACTACCAAAAAAACTACAAATTGCATAATCCCGCTTAACCATGATCTGGCTGGTATGCCGGCTGTTAAGAAGACAGTAAAAATAATAAAACTCATTATTAAGAATCCTGACAGATGAGGCTGCCTAACGATCAGCACAAGCCAGATCAACATAGCAAACGCAGGAACTAATATATCAGCCCAACCATCCTTGAGCCAGATAAGCAAGCGCGATCGCCTTTTGCCGGGGGCAACCTGCCAGCGTCTGCGTCGCCAAGAAAAATAGCCGGCCAGACAGAAAACACTCGCTACCTTCGCCAGCTCCGAAGGCTGCAGTGTGATCGAACCAATACGAATCCAACGTCTTGCACCATTAATAACGCTGCCGGCGACAGCAACATACAGCAGAAGTACGGTGGTCATAACATAGAGAAGCACCACAAAAAGCATCTTGTCATAAAAATCCACTTTTAGCATCAATGTTATAAACATAGCGACAACGAAGCCGAAGGCAGTGAAACTGGCCTGGCGTAGTACATAATAGGTAGAATCACCGTCATAATTAGCATAGCCATCACTCATGCTCGCACTGAAGAGCATAACCAGACCGAAGGAAATCATAACAATTACCAGAATCAGAAGAATACCGTTCATTCTGTATGACGGTTTCATTTCCAGTGAACCGCTCACACGGTGAACCTCTCGATTTTTTGTATTGGTCTGACCGGAAACATCAAGTCTCCGTCTGATTTGTTTATTGTTTTCTATCACACAATTCACCTCACGGTAAGATTCGTCCATATATCCAATAAGGAATCACTTAATTATTGGTAATATCAATAACAAAGCTGCAGCTCCTCCAACAATGGAAACACCGGCAAAAGTTCGCACAATTTTGACTTCACTCCAGCCACCAAGCTCATAATGATGATGAATTGGCGACATACGGAATATTCTTTTGCCGCCGGTCTTCTTGTAATAAGCAACCTGAATAATTACAGAGAAGGATTCTGCCATGTATATGATGCCGGCAAAAACTATCAGCCAGGGCACACCAAGCAGCAGGCAAGCACCGGCAAGACCAGCCCCAAGCGCCTGTGATCCTGTATCCCCCATAAAAACCTGCGCAGGATGGCGGTTAAAAAACAGGAACCCAATGCAGCCGCCAACTATAGCAAAACTGATTAGCCAGACAGATCTGCTCTCAGGCGCAAAATCGCGCAACATATAAGCCGCGGTACCAATAAATGCCGAACAAATTGCCGTGACAGATGAGGCTAATCCATCGACTCCGTCTGTCAGATTCACAGAATTACTGACAAAGAACAAATACAGCACTACTATCACACCATAAAGAGGCTTAAGCCAGCCGCTGATTATGAGCGGCTCGTTGACAAAAGGCAACAACAGAAATGGCTGATCAGGTGTGAGATAGAGATAATATGCGGTAAACAGCACAGAAAATAGACTTAGAAGCAATGTCTTCTGCTTAACAGATAAGCCTTTCTTACTGATTCTAACTTTGATGTAATCATCCAGAAAACCGGCAAAAGCAAATAACAGTACAAGTATTATCAGAGCAAGCAGACTTCTAAGTTCAGTATCAATAAAAAACATAATTACTGAGCCAAGCGCGATAGGCAGAAGGAAGAAAAACCCTCCGAATGTAGGTGTACCTGATTTTTTGTAATGTGATTTTGGGCCATCATCTCTAACTGTTTGTCCCACCTGCAGTTTCCTGAGCAGAGGCATACCCACAAGACCGGCCGCTGCAGTCGATATTATCATTATTAACGCGGCAATTATCATTTCCAATATATTTTCAGTCATTATCTATCCACTCCTCTAAAACAGCTGCAATTCGCTCCATCTCGTAGGCTCGCGATCCTTTTACCAGGATATGGTCGTTTGGTTCAATTATACCTATGAGAAATTCGGCCAGTTTCGTATGATCGGTAAACTGATAAACCTCAAGAGAACCTTGTGTCTGAGAAATACCGTCAGCGATTTTATTGCTCATTTCTCCGAAGAGACAAGCTATTGAGAAACCTTCTTCAACCAGCGCAAGACCTACCTGTTTATGAGCACTGTCGCTGTAACTACCAAGCTCACGCATACCTGCAAGAACCGCTATTTTCCGTGCGCCACCAGCCATTACAGCAAGAGTTTTAATCGCGGTTAGCATAGATTCCGGGGCAGCGTTATAGGTGTCATCAACTATACAGATCCCGCGGCCACGAATGATGTTTTGCCTCTTACCGGTGTTGCGATAATCTGCTATCGCAGCAACTGCTGACATTAAATTAAGGCCAAGCGATTTAGCAACAAGCAAACCAGCTGCCGCGTTACTTACATGATGTAGTCCAGGCAGATTTATCACAGCTGGCAATTTTACTCCATCATCAACAATGCTGAAGCTTGATTTATCAGTATCCACCGATATTTCCTCTATATGCAAACTCATCGCAGGTTCATCAATATAACTTTGCTGCGCTGCATAACCAGCTGACTGAATTTTGCAGTCGTTTGATTTGTACCACTGCCTCAACATCTCATCGTCAAAATTCAAGACAATTAAACCATTCTCATTCATACCTGCGATGATTTCGGTTTTAGCTTCTAATATGTTTTCCCGTGTCCCCAACAACTCAAGATGAGACCAGCCAATATTAGTTATAACCGAAATATCAGGTAACGCGATCCTGCTTAGAAGTTCAATTTGTCCTAGCCCACGCATACCCATTTCCAGCACTATAAAATCTGCGTCCTGAGGGGCTGCCAACAGAGTCTGAGGCAAACCTATCTCATTGTTCAGATTAGCCAGAGTCTGATGAACCCTGCCCGCAGAAGCCAAGCAGCAGCTGATCATTTCGCGGGTCGAAGTTTTGCCAACACTGCCTGTTATCGCGATAACCTTGCCCGACAAGTTCATACGGTAGCCATTGGCAATTTGCTGCAGAGCAAGCAAAGTATCGTCTACCGCCACTATCACAGGCTCTTTGCTTCGAGTACTAAGAGGCTTATCAAGAATCGCGTTGTGCATGTTTAATTGATGCGGGTACAAGACAATAGTTTCCTGATGACACTCAAGGTAATCTTCAAGCGCCTCACAATCAGATTGAACGATTAACATAGCAGCACCATTAGCTACTGCCTGTTTGAGATATGCGTGTCCATCAAATTTCTCACCGCGCAGAGCAAGAAAAATTTCTCCCGGATTTATACTTCTGCTGTCAGTTGATAATCCGTTAAAAACTATATCATTAAACGCAACATCATCCGCCTCTTGATTGTATTTGAAACACGGCCGACGTTTCGAGTCGTAGGGCATAAACTCACTACTTAACCAACTAAGAATGTCATCAAGTTTAAACTGACTCATTTTTTTCACCTGCGGCCAGTATTTCGGCAGCCGTTTCAGCATCATCGAAGTGAATTGTTTTGTCCTTGAATATTTGATAAGTCTCATGACCCTTGCCTGCAATGACAATCATATCACCAGACCGGGCCATTTTTATCGCGCCGGCAATGGCATCGCGTCTATCCGGTATCACCTCATAGTCGCCACCGGTGGGCTTGATACCTGTAATAATATCTTCAATGATGGCCATTGGGTCCTCGGTTCTTGGATTATCCGACGTTATTATAGTGTAGTCAGCCATCCTGCCGGAAACAGCACCCATTTCAAAACGACGCGAACGAGCTCTGTCCCCGCCATTGCCAAAAACAATTATCAGACGATTATCAACATATTCTCTAAGAGTTTCCAGCAACTTCTCAAGACTTGCGGCATTATGAGCATAATCGACTATAATCTGAAAACTTCCATCAGTTGGAACACTCTGAACCCTGCCAGGCACTGAAATCTCTGCCAGGCCATCCTTAATAGCAGCTGCCGGCAATCCAAGACAACCACAAATAGCGACTGCGGCCAGAGCATTACTGACATTGAATCTTCCGGGCATAGCAACAAAAAAATCATCATTGAACCAAGGAGAATATAACCGGAAAGCAGTTCCTGCTCTACCATGTTCTACAACTCGCTTAAGTTCAATCGCTCTGACGTCAGCATCATCATTCAGGCCATAACTTATATGATTACCGGCACTTGCAGCAACACGTTCATATAAATCAATATCCCGATTGACCACAATTTGCTCACTCATAGGAAACAACATCATTTTTGCCGTAAGATATTCTTCCATATCCGCGTGTTCATGCGGACCTATGTGATCCTCGTATAAATTGGTAAAAGCTCCAACCTTGAAGTGGCAGCCATATACCCTGTCAAGCTTCAAACCTTGAGACGAAACTTCCATCGAACAGCTATCAAGACCGGCAGCTGTCATCTCATCAAGCAAAGCCTGCAAGTCATATGATTCCGGCGTTGTCCTTGAAGCATACATGACACGTTCACCAATCATATTGGCAACGGTTCCGATCAAGCCGGTTTTACGCCCTGCTGCCATCAGAATTGAACGAACCATATAAGCTGTTGTCGTTTTGCCTTTTGTCCCAGTGATGCCAATTAAATCCAAACGGCCGGATGGATGATTGAAGAATCGATCCGACACATAAGCCAAAGCTCTTCTTGTGTCAGGTACTCTTGCCCAAAAAACACCTTCAAGAGCCTGACGCTGCTGAGGATTCATTTCATCAGGCGCATGTTGAATCAGCACAGCACTGACATCCTGAGAGACAGCCTGCTCAATATATTTGTGGCCATCCGTCACATAACCATCAATGGCAACAAAGAGACTGCCATTTCTGGCCTTGCGCGAATCATAAACAATATTAGTGATCTCTATTGAACAATTCTGCGAGCACTCGATTATATCAAGTCCGCTAATCAATTCCTGAAAAGTCATATCCTGCTCCTTAATAAATAGTCATTCAGTCATTCTATATTGTCGATGTAAGACATGCAAGCTCTCATTCAGCTGCATCGGAAGACTGTGTTTCTGAAGCATCATGTTCATCTCCAGTCGAAATTTCATCCAAATGTTCTTCTATCTGTTCGAATTTCAGAATAATCTGGCTGCCTCTTTGCAACCTGTTTGTTGGATTTTTGATTGGATTACCGGTCTCAGGATCAATTTCTTCTCCTAAACCATCAGTTTCATCGTTGCCAGGAGTATTTTCTGAACCGTTATCAACTACATTGTCATTGGCTTCATTATCCGTTTCAGATTCATGATCAGTTGTCTCACCATGCGTTGAACCCGGAGTCTGCGATTTGACTATTCCAAGACAATCTCCCTCTATAAGTATATTTAACCCGGCCTCATTAGCTGACAACAGGCTCTCATGGACCGTTTTACCGGTCAAATCCGGAACAACTACCAGATCTGCTTCGATTTCGGCAGCAGGGTACAAATAGATGAGACTTCTATGATGAACACTGGAACCCGCCTGCGGCCATTGACCCTTAATAATTGTCTGATCGCTCATCGAACGTTCACCAGCTTCAGCTCGCAAACCGTTATTACCAAGAATCTTCATAGCTTCAGCATATGTCATGCCGTTGACATCAGGAACGGCTTTCGTCTCACTTAGACGCGAAATATCAAGCTCGCTATATTCACGTGCTACACCAAGATACTCAAGCGTTCTGCCAACAATTTGTCCTGCGGTTCTGGCCGCTCCTGAAGATGTCAAAGACTTGTCACGCGGCTTTTGCATCACAATGAGTACAACGATTTCCGGATTATCTGCCGGAGCAAGCGCAGCAAAAGAAATAGTATGATCACCAAAATCATCTGTAGCCGTACTTGTCTTGCCAGCCACCGCATAGCCTTCAACATAAGCCTGGGAACCAGTACCGTACAGTACTACACCTTTCAGCAGTTCACGTACACGTGCTGAGGTTTGTTCCGATATAACGCGTCTCACAGTTTCCGGTTTTACTTCATTGATTACAGCACCTTCACTATCTGTAACAGATTTTAAAAGCGATGGCTGCATAAGATTACCACCATTGGCAAAAGTACAGAACGCGGAAGCCACCTGTATAGGGGTCAAGGTTGAAGATTCGCCATAAGAAAATGTAGCCATATCAAGCTCTGTGGGATTCTCATGTAAAATACCTACACCCTCAGCCGGCAAATCTATTCCTGTTACAGTAGTAAAACCAAAAGCCTTCATATAGCTGTAAAACTTATCTACCCCCGTACGTAACGCAAGTTGTGCGAACACCGGGTTGCATGAGCGCCAAAAACCTTGTTCAAGAGTTTCAATACCATGTCCTACCCGGCTTGAACAGGATATAGTCCAATCAAGAACGCGCATAGGACTGTCATCAAACAGCTCTGATTCATTAGTTATGTTCTCATCAAGACTGATGGCCGTGGTAACAGCTTTCATAGTGGAACCAGGTTCATAAGTATCTGAGATAGCTCTATTTCGCCAGATCTGTGATGATAAAAATTCGATTGTTTCTTCCGAAGCCCCTCCGGACACATCAAGATTAACACCTGACATTGCGTCAAGTCTGGTACCATCAGGGACAACAACAGGCTGAGAACTATCAAAATAAGGATACGAGGCCATGCCAAGAACAGCTCCTGTATATGGATCCAAAGCGACTACTGAGCCACCGGAAGTTATATCATATTGCAAAATGGCTCTCTCAAGTTCTTCCTGAATAATTTTCTGGATATTTATGTCAATATTTAAATGCAGATCAAGACCATCTTTCGCCCCAAGTGTTGTTGGTACAGAGAATGGCAGTTCGCCTCTGCTGCCATAATTATCTGTTTCCACATATGTATACCCGGGCTGGCCGGTAAGCAGGTTGTTATACTGCAATTCAACTCCCAGCTGACCTGTCAAATTGCCGTTATTATAACTGGCGAAGCCAATCACCTGACTGGCAAGACTTCCATTTGTATAATAGCGACGCGGCTCGGAATCAATACGAACGCCACCAATATCCTGAGATGAGAGGAACTCTTTTAGAGCGTCAGCCTCCTGTCTGGGGACATCCTTTTTTAATTGAATATATGTAGCGTCAACCTGCGTAAGCTCCTGTTCAACTTGTTCAACCTCAAGATTAAGCGCAAGAGCTATTCCTTCAGCAATTTCTTCCTTGGTTATGTTTTTGGTAATTGATCTAACATCGGCCGGAGTAACACCTATACGATAAACGTAAGTTGTTCCTGCTAACTCAACACCATTTCTGTCATAGATCCGACCACGTTCAGGCTGTTCCGTCACTTTGGTAAAATGTTGGCTGGCCGCCTTCTGCGCGTTAACCTCGTATTCAACAATTTGAAGTTGATATAGCTGCGAGATCAGCATACCGGCAAATATAAGAAGAACCGTCATCAGAATCAGCAGAGGGACCCTGCCCCCTTGACGCTGAGAACTGTATTGACGGCTTCTGTTATTTCTTTTTTTAGCACGGCGAGGATCAACTCTGCCGGCTCTGATTGTATTATCGTGTTCTATTGTGTTTGGCATCCTGCCGCGGCCGGACTGTTTCAATTTAATCTACCTGCCTTCTCTGGTTCAAAGTTTTGAAGAAGCCCTCAACATTAGTAAAAACATTATTAAGGTACGCCTCACGATCAGCCGCGCCTGCGTTTGCGGAAGCATACACAACTCGATCTGTATCAGGAACAAAAACCGAGATCACCTGGCTTCTTGCGGGATCTTGAAGCCCAATTTCATTTATAGCACGACGACGAATTAAATCAAGATTAGTTTTCTGGGCAAGAGCTTCGCTTATCTGATTCGATTCCTGGTCAAGCTTGGAAATGGTACGTTCAATCCTGACATTAGCGAAGTTCTCTTCAAGTATTCTCGCTTGTCTGTACACAATAACACCATATACCGAAGCAACCAGAGCGATCACAAGGATAATACCACTCAATGAAACTAAACGTTGTATCGCAAGATCTCTGGATATAGCACGTTCTTGTTGCTTAATATAATCCAGTTTCATAACTGTCTGCTCAGCTGAAACTCTTCTAACACGTAGCTTCGGCAGAGCAGATTGTTTGTTCTGGCGTTTTCTCACGACCATTCCATTTTGACTCGATCTTGCAACGGCAGCCCTTGAACGTGGTCTGTTATGATAATCTTCTTTAAAAGCAAGGTTTCCACGGGTGCTATTCATTTGTCTGCTCCTCCTCACTTATTACCTCGAAACAGCGTAATCTTGCGCTACGCGATCTGGCATTCAAACTGATTTCTTCATCATTAGCTACAATCCCTTTGCGCCCAACCTGTCTGCCATAAGGCTTTTTGCCACATATACAAACAGGAAATGATCTCGGACATGTACAAGGATTCTCCCAGCTGCGAAATGCTTCTTTTACCAATCTATCCTCAAGCGAATGGAAGGTTATGATGCAGATCCTTCCATGGTTTTTTAGAATACGAGGTGCGCATTCCAACAAGCTCTCCAACGCAGCCAGTTCATGATTTACAGATATGCGCAGAGCTTGAAAAGTTCTTCTTGCAGGGTGCTGCTTTTCCTTGAGTGCTTTTGCCGGCATCGCTTTCCTAACCACTTCGGCCAAATCTTCAGTTCTGGCAAAAGCTTGCACCTCTCTCCTTCTAACTATGGCGTTGGCGATTCGCATCGCATAACGCTCTTCACCATAATTCCTAAGAATAGCGGCTATTTCTTCAGCTGACTCGTTGTTGACTATATCCGCGGCAGTTACCGGAGCCGATTGATCCATACGCATATCAAGAGGTCCATCCTGCCCATAACTGAAGCCACGCTCAGCTTGATCGAGCTGCCAGGAGGAAACACCGAGGTCAGCAAGTATGCCATCAACCGCCGTAATACCTATTTCATTAAGAGCTACTTCAATATCTGCGAAATCACGTGATATTATCTGCCAGTTAGCTTGACTATTAACTGATTCAAGTCTTGCTGAAGCCGCATTTCTGGCCTCTGCGTCCTTATCGAAGGCAATTAACCGCCCACTCGCATCAAGTCTGCCAAGAATGCCACTGCTGTGCCCGGCACCACCCAATGTGCAATCTACATATAGGCCGTCAGGACGAATGTTTAACATCTCAAGCGACTCTTCATATAAAACAGAAACATGTTTGAAATCATAATCCTTTGACATCGAACTTCGAGAGATCTATATCAGCAAGCGATCCCTCATCCTCCTTCTGCCTGTCATGGAATGATTTGGCACATATTTCCAATTTGTCAAACATATCAATAAAACAGACTTCTTCACCTGCTTTGACATTGATATGCGACCATAATTCTTCAGACACAGATATTCTGCCCTGCTTGTCAAAATCACATGGCATAGCTTCTCCAATTATCGCCCTCTTGAGTCGTCTAACCGCAGGATCTGTGCCGGATAATTGAGCTATTTGAGCACGTATCTCATGAAAATGCTCCGGTGTATATGCTGATAAATAACCATCATCAAGACTCAAGGTAATTATTAGGGTGCCGCCAAGGCTGTCACGTAATCTGGCAGGTACAAAAACTCGACCTTTTGCATCGACAGTATGCGTATATCTGGCCACGGCTGCACCTCCTTACTTATGACAATTTATTTTTAAATATTCACCACTAATAACCACTTAAATGTAATTTCAATCTACTTTTCACCACTTAAGATGTATTTTACTGCTTAACAGCATATAAAGCAATAAATTTGTAACGCAGGCAACTTTTTGTAATACATTTTTAATCTTGGCACGATGAGTAATAAGGTCGAAACATAAAAAAAGCTCCGCCTCACGGCAGAGCAAAAATTATAATCGTTCATTTTCTAATTTTTTTATCTATAATTAGCAATCCAAATATTCTTCTCCTAAAAAATCTATGAAGAAGATATATCTTACTCCTTCTGTAAAATATTGCGTTCAACTGATAGATTGAGCATAACACCAAGTGATATGAAATTAACAATCATCGCGGTACCGCCAAGGCTGACAAAAGGCAGTGGAATTCCGGTAATCGGCAGCAGTCCGACACACATGCCAAGATTCTCTATATAGTGAATTGCCATCGCAGCGGTCAAACCTACCATTGTATAAGCCGCAGAGGGTCTTTCCATACTTAAACTTGATGCGACATAGAGGCTTCTGGCCAAGAAGAAAAAAGCAAGAATAAGTAGTGCCGTAGTGCCAATGAAGCCCATATGCTCTGATACAGCCGTATAGATGAAATCAGATTCTTTTACCGGAACATGAACTGAATTCCCTGATCTATTGCCAAATAGACCGCCAGAAGCTATAGCTCTTTGTGCTTGGATTAGATTAAACGAGGCATCAGGATCGTGACCTGGAAAAATGAAAGTAATGATTCTATTTTTTTGAAAATCACCAAGGTAGAAGAACCAGGCAAGTGGTACCGCGATAACGGCTGCTGACATTCCAAGCAGGACATAGCGCCATTTAATCCCCCAGGCAAATACCATGCAGACAAACATGAAGAGTATAACCATAGTTGTACCAAAATCGGGCTGCCTCATAATAAGCAAAACAGGTGGGGCATAAACAGCAAGTAATAGCAAACCACCCTGCCACCAATTAAACTTCTCCTTGTTCATAGCTTCGAAGACCTGCGCTGAAACCATAGCCAATCCGACTTTTGCCAGTTCTGAAGGTTGAAATGAACCGACAACAGGAAGCAGCATCCAGCTGTCCGCTCCCCATTGATCACTCAAGGAATAGCCGTCTACCATAACGTAAACGAGCAGAAGTAAGCTGACACCATAAACAGACCAGCCAACAAGACGCAAAGTAGGCGCTTCCAGAAGACTAAGAATGATCGCGATAATCAAGCCAACAAGCACAGCTCCACTCTGTTTGTAGATATTCATGGGATAGAGATCGCCAAAACCACTCGAAAGAACACGATTGAGTACGTATAATCCAATCAGAGCTACCGACAGTATCGGTACCAGCATCCAATAATCCATTTTACGAAAAAAAGTATCACTCTTGAGCTGTTCAAAACCGGTGTTGGGCATCAGATTTTACTCCTGTTTATTATCATCGATTTCTATAAAATCGTCTGATGAATCAGCTGACACAGCTTCGGCAGCTGTGGTATCTTGATCAGAAACAGTTTCATCTATGGACTCTGTCGCAGCAGCGGAGTCAGCGGGAGAAGAGTTATCTGCAACAAGCTCGGCACGAAGTGCGTATTTCTCCATAAGACTGCGTGATACCGGGATATATATAAGCGCGGACAGGACCATAAGCGCAGATAAAACCATGGATATACGTAAATCAGTACCTGGAATAAACAGCGCGTCTGTTCTGATCGCTTCAACGAAGAATCGCAGAAGACCGTATAAACCAAGATAAGCAAAAGTTGTCGCAAATGGAACTTTCACTTTGTTCCTAAGCTTTAACAACAAAACAAAAATCAGTATATTACCGATGAACTCGTAGAGAAAAGTTGGATGAACCGGCAGCGCCGAATCATAATTTCCACCAAGACTGGCAAGATAACGGGCGGTTTCATTGCTATACATACCCCAGGGAAGTGTAGTATTAGTCCCAAAAGCTTCCTGATTGAAGAAATTACCCCATCGGCCGATTGCCTGTCCAAGTGGCAGATACACGACCAGAAAATCCACAAGCTTTGATATTTGCATTTTTTTGTATTTTGCTACCAGTATTATCGTAAGAAGACCGCCAATAACACCACCATAGAAACCAAGACCACCATGTCGTGTATTGAAAATGCGGCTCAAATCAGAAGCATAATACTCCCACTCAAACACCACATAATAAATTCTGGCAAAAATAATTATCATAGGGATGAGAAAGATAAATGTATCCATGATATTGTCTGATGACAGACCAAACTTGGGTGCTGCCCTTGATGATAATAGTAAACAAATAATTATCGCGGACGCAATCAGCAGACCATACCAATAAATAGACTGGCCAAAAACTGTAAAAGCTTCGCGATTTATCGGAATATCGTGAATACCAAGGCCGGGAAAATCAACAAGAAAATCACTACTCATGAAACGGGCTCCTCCTTAGCTTCTCTCACTATTGAAAAACTATAATTGTTGATATCACTGATATATTGCAACATTTCAGATGCCGTTGCAGAATCCATTTTATCATAGAGCATTGGATAATCGAATAGATCAACACTGTGCAGGTTACACTGTGCCTGAACCAGGCCACTATGCTCGACAGCATCGAGAGACCTGACGAAGTCTCCGGCCGCAGCGCGCTTTTGAATTTCGAACATTTCTGAGTCGACGCCTTTTACCAGTGCCGCCGGCAGCAGTTCCGCGATTCTGGCACAGGCCTGCTCAGGTTCAGGAGACTCGCCACCCAGTACAAGGAAGGCAAAACTGTTTTCACAGGCATAATGATATCCAAAAGACTCATTTATCAGGCCTTCACTATACAATGACTCATATAGTTCAGATGATGTTGACAGCAGAGTATCAAGCATAAGTCTGGCGGCTCTCTGTCGATTGACAAGTTCCAGGCCAGAAATCTGTTTTTGCGGTAGAATGCCCGGATTCTTAATACCTATCAGAAAAGATGGACTTGCTATATCCATATGGAGTACTGAATTCGCCGCGATAATTTCCTCTGGTTCATCATCTATACTAAGTTTTGCGGAATCAGTCAGCTTATCAGGCAGAAAATCAATTATTTCAGCGATGATTTTCTCTTCATTTATATCTCCGGATATTGTCAGTGACAAACTTCCAGGATGGTAATATGCCTCATGTACAGACTTGAGGTGTTCAGGCATAATAGCTTTGACAGAGTCTATTGTACCACCAATATCCTGACGTACTGTATGCTTGCTGTACAGATTTTCCAGCAATTGCATATAGCACCGATTATCAGGGTCATCAAGATACTGACTCAGTTCGGCGATGATAACCGGACGCTCAGCTTCAACCCTATCAATTTCCAGATAAGGCCTCAATACAGCTGACATATATAGATTCAAAGCTTCTTCAAAATTATTTACAGCAGAAAAATAGTACATAGTATGCGTATGCGATGTATATGCGTTAGCAGAAGCCCCCAGCGCGGACAGCTTACCAAGAAGACCACCATCATCGTCGCGACTGAAAATACAGTGCTCGAGAAAATGGGCGGTACCAGCCGGAACCTCATAACGAGTCCCTTGATAAATATAAGATTGATGAACAGAGCCATAAGGGATAGTCATAGCGGCGAAGCGCTTAGAAAAACCAGGTCTCGGCAGAATTTTAATTAGCATGCCGGATTTATGTCGCCAGGTTCTTAAAGTCTGTCCTGTCAAATGATCGCGTACTTCCTGCACGTGAAAACCATTTTTCGCGGCTTGATCAATTATACTCATGATTTAATATCCTCCCGCAATGTATCCGGCAGCAACCGATAATTGACAGCTAACTTCAACTCAGAAGCGAGACTGATAATGTCTTCTCTGCTGACATTGTCCAGAAGGCTCAAAGCATCTCTTATCGACATGTTACGGCCAAGAATGACCGCACTGACAACTGCCGACACCATGTGACTGATATCGTCGTGACTGGCTTCAACAGAAGCTGCCAGCAAACGCTTGGATGTTTCAAAAAGTCTTGCGTCAAATTTCCCGGAAACGAGAACAGCAATCTGCTCTTTCATTGCCGATACAGCCGCATCAGTCTTATCAGCATCTATTCCCGCTAAAACAAGCAGCGCGGATAAGTATCGGGCATTTACGGAATAGACCGAATATGCCAATCCCATTTTTTCTCTGACAACATCAAATAGAAGTGAGTGAACGTCACCGCCCAGCATACTGTTAAGCATAGAAGCTGCTATACTCCTGTGGCTAAAATAAGGTGGTAACCCTGTGAGAACAAGATTCACACGAGCCTGTTCAAGTTTACGGTATTCTTTAATTTCTTGTTCAGGCTGTTGATTATTAAACATTGATGGTTTGATACTGCCAAAAACAGAAGCTGATCTCTCTGATGGTAGTTTATCAAGTGAAGAATAAATCAACTCAAGCATCTCGGTATCAATACGTCCACCAACACATATCATGGCAGGCAGCTCTGTTACAAGTTCCCGATAAGCCTTACTCAAATCATCTTGAGTTAGTTTCTCAAGACTCTCTATATCACCTGTAGCACGAATACCATGTGGCTTATCTGCGCAGAATATTTGCATACTGCGATCATAAGCATACCTGGCTCTGTCGTTTTCTCTTGCTTTGAGCTCAGTTATCAAGCTCTGGCGCTCAGAATCTACGATTGCCTGATCAAAATATCCATCTTCATCTATATCCGGATCCAGCAGAACATCGAATAACAACCTGACAGTGTCGGCAAATGGTTTGCTGCCGTCTGTCCAATTAATAAGTCCTTCTGCCGATAGCGTCAGTGTTTGCAGATCTCCATGTTTCTCAACATGACTATCTAATGAGCTTCCGTATAACCTGTCAAGTTCAGTCGATAATTCTGTTCGACCCGGAAACCTGCGGCAGCTGGCAGTCAACACCTGCATGAGCAATGCGAAAGCCGCCGCACGTTGACGCTCAAGCTTATGCTGGAAGACAAATTGAAGGCTGCCTTGAGAGAAGCGGTCGGTCTGCAAAACCCACACTGGAATACTCTTCACATAATTACTTATATAACTGTCCTCAGATTTTTGATGCCAAATATAAGCCTGCTGCAAATCTTCCTTTATCTGGGCGCCCAGCTGAAGCAGTGAATCAAATTTCTTCTCAGGCCTGAGCATTTCCAGGAAAAACACTTCAATTTCCTGACCATAAAGATCCACTCTGGTATCATAAATATATGTTTCAACCATAGGCACAGAATCATTTGCCCCTATTGTTGGTCTTAAGCCAAAACTGGTTATTGACCACCAAGTCCTACTGCCAATTCTTGTACGCGTTACGTATACACCGTAAGCAGGACTGATTTGACCGGCAGCAACAGCAAAATTCGCAGTTGGAAAACCAAGTTCACGACCAAGTTTTCGTCCCTTAACCACCTCGCCACGTAAAGAAAAAGGTCTTCCCAGACAACTGGCCGCATGATCCATATCGCCCATTTCTACCAGTCTTCTTATACGTGTACTGGAAATCTTCTGGCCAAAAATTTCCACATCAGGTACAACAACAAGCTTAATCTGATTTCGATCACACCATGATCTCAAAGCAGTGACATTACCTTCACCCTTATAGCCATAACGATAATCTTCACCAACAACAATTAAACCTGCCTGCAACCTCGCAAGCAGTATAGTATTAAGAAACTCTTCCGGATCAAGGTGACTGAATTGTTCATCAAAATGATAATGATGAACCTCAGACACACCAAGCTGTTCAAATAATTCGAGACGCTCAGCAAGAGTATTAATGTAACCACTGAAGCGTTTTGAACTATGAGCTACAGTCGCCGGATGTTCATCAAAAGTAAAAACGGCTGGTTCCAGATCAAGCTGACAACAGTTCATAACGAGGGTTCTAATTAAATCAGCATGACCACGATGTACACCATCGAAAAATCCAAGCGCGACACCACGCCTTAATTTCGGTATTTCATTTTCAGATTGATCGAAAATCTTCAAGATCAGTAAACACCCTTTCTGTCTTCAGCCAGGCAGCTTGATGTTCATCCAGCTCAATTCTGGCTACAGCTATTAGCTCTTCTTTGAAAAACACTGCCAGAAGCGAATCAGAATTTATCTGTTTATCTGTAATTTCATAAGGCAAAACACTAATAATCTTACCCTGAATCAATTTAACAGCATCCTCGCAGGTAGCCTCAATTGAGAAATAACCGGCAAAAGCCGAGGCCACGGGCAGAAGTCTTCCATCATTTCTAATCAGATTAACAAAAGCAGCCTGATCAGGCAACTGTCTTGACACATCAAAAAGCTGTTCAATATCGTTTGCCTGTGCAAGCTGATAAGGACCGCAGCTTTCCCTGACCAGACTTGCAGCATAGGCCAGAAGCCCTGTTTTACGGCCAAGTTCATCTATAAGGACTCTTATATATGTGCCTTTTGAACAGCTGATCCTAATATCCGCAGCTAAAAAATTAGCTTCAGGATCAGCTTGAATTGCGATAACATCTGCATTATAAACTTCTATTAAACGGCTTTTACGCTCAATATCCTTACCCTCACGGGCATAGCTGTAAAGAGGTCTTCCATCTACCTTGACAGCACTATACATAGGTGGAGTCTGTTGCTGCGTTCCGATCATAGAAGCTACACCTGAATAGATAATTGAATAATTATCAGCCTTCATCTCATTGATTTCATCAGCATTCAGGCTTCGTTCCTCAATAGTCGCGCCATCTACGTCCATGCTGTCTGTAGCACGTCCGAAGACAGCTTTTACCAAATATGTTTTATCGTAACCGTCCATGAACTGTACAGCCGCGGTCGCACGTCCGATACATACAGGAAGCAAACCTACAGCAAATGGATCAAGTGTACCGCAATGACCGATGCGTTTGATCCCTGTTAATCGCCGGAGACGAGAAACAACCCCAAAAGATGTCATTCCCCGGGGTTTGTTTATAAGAATTATTCCTCTTGCACTGTTAACAGCACCTTTTCTGACCGCTGTCATGGCAAAAACCTGAGTGCGGCTTGTTTTAGCTGCTGAGCAGTCTGTTGCAGATTTTGTGATTTTAATGTCATGCCTGCAGCTTTGGGATGACCACCACCACCATACGAACGAGCAAACTCTGAAGCATTAAAACCATCACTACTGCGAATATTTACCTTAATATCACCATTTGTATGCTGGCGCAAAACAAATGAAACTTCTACACCTTCGACATTGCGTAATTGTGATACTATGCCTTCAAGATCATGTTCTGTCGCACCATACTCACTTAGCAAATTCTGATCCACAAGCGCTATTGCCAGCCGGCCATCACAGCAGAATTCAGTATCAGTAAAAATTCGACCGGTTAATCTAAGTCGTGTCTGCGAGTTCAAATCAAACAGTTGATACGTAATCATACGAATATCAGGTTCGTACTCCATCAACCAGGCAGCAGTACGAAAACTGCGTGAAGTAGTATTGGAATATACGAATCTGCCGGTATCGGATATCAATGCTGCCATCAGAAGCGTCGCTATCGAACGATCCATCAAAGTCATATTCAAGTGTTGCTCAAAATCTGCAATCAAATCAGCAATAATTTCAGCAGCAGCAGCAGCATGCGCATCAATATAACGAAGACCGCCGGACTCACCGCTGGAGACGTGATGATCAAGCGCCATCTTAACCTCAGCAGAATCAAATATAACCTGTCTGCGGCCTGTTCTTTCGGAGTCAGCGCAATCAACTGCCAAAGCTATTTTCTGTTCAGTTTCAAACTCAACAATTCTGCCTTCAGCAAAAACT
The DNA here is from genome assembly GCA_028695145.1 of Eubacteriales bacterium. Classification (GTDB taxonomy): domain Bacteria; phylum Bacillota; class Clostridia; order Saccharofermentanales; family UBA5734; genus JAAYFZ01. The sequence goes on along the minus strand of JAQVJP010000024.1, from coordinate 8,703 downwards.
TCAGGAGCATCAAGATGTGGTAAAAACCCAAGTTTGGGTGACACAGGCTCATCAAGCAAAAGTCTTGAAGGTATATGAAGCTTTTTTAACACAAGAAGCAGAGCTAACGATGAACCAAGAGCATCTCCATCGGCACCAACATGTGGATACAGATAGACACAATCTTTTTTTTCGCGAGCTTCAAGCAGACGATTCATTATATTTATACGGATATCAATCATCCTGAGATTTGCCCCCAACAGTTTCATCGATCAACTTAGACATACGAATACCACGTTCAATAGAATCATCAATGATAAAATGCAGCTCAGGTGCCACACGCAAACGGATTCGCGCCGCTATTTCCCGGCGCATGAATCCCGAGGCGCTCTTAAGAGCGGCCTCACAATTCTTCTTATCCTCTTCTGTACCCAGCACACTAATGTATAAATGCGCATGAGACAAATCACGGGAAGCCCTGACCTCTACGACAGAAACCATAGATGGCATTCTGGGATCTTTTATATGATTCTGAATCAGATCTGCCGCGGCTTTTCTGATTTCATCACCAACCCGGTCTGATCTTTGCATCAGGATCAGCTCCTCTCAATTTCTTTCATTTCAAATGCTTCTATGACATCATTTTCTTTTAGGTCATTGAATCTCTCAATGCCAATACCACATTCGTAACCGGTCGATACCTCACGAGCGTCATCTTTGAATCGTTTGAGTGATGACAGTTTACCCTCATGGATAACAATACCGTCCCTAACAATACGTACTTCACTTGATCTGAGTATTTTACCATCGGTAACATAACATCCCGCAATCGTACCTACTCCACTAACTTTGAATGTCTGTCTGACCTGGGCATGTCCGAGCACATTTTCTTCATACTGCGGAGCCAACAAGCCCTTCATTGCAGCCTGGATATCTTCGATAGCGTTATATATAACTCTGTACATTCTCAGATCTACGCCAATTTCTTTTGCCAGGTCGGCTACATTGACAGCCGGCCTTACATTGAAGCCAATGACAATAGCATTGGATACTTCCGCCAACCTGATGTCAGATTCAGTGATCGCACCGACCGCTCCGTGCACAACGCGCACGCGTACTTCTTTATCTTCACTCTCATTAAGCTTCTCAAGCGACTGTCTGACAGCTTCCACACTGCCCTGAACGTCAGCTTTGATAATTATGTTAAGATCCTTAACCTCACCAGAAGCCATCTGCGAGAACAATGTATCAAGACTCATACGCGAGCTTGAACGCAACTGCTGCTCACGTTGCTGAGATTTACGTTTATCGGCCAGACTACGTGCTACCTTATCGTCAGTAACAGCATAGAAAATATCTCCAGCTTCAGGAACCTCAGGCATACCGAGTATCTCAACAGGCACTGATGGACCGGCAACCTTAACCTGACTGCCCTTATCATCTGACATCGCTCTTACATGGCCTATGATCGATCCGGTAACAATTGTGTCACCTGTCCGCAAAGTACCTCTCTGCACCAGAACTGTAGCAACAGGACCACGGTTCTTATCAAGTTTGGCCTCGATAACCGTACCTTTTGCCTGTTTGTCAGGATTAGACTTAAGTTCCATTACATCAGCCGTCAGGAGAACCATCTCAAGCAACTCATCCATGTTCTCACCCTTAAGTGCGGAAACCGGAACCATTACGGTCTGACCACCCCACTCTTCGGGAATCAACTCATACTTGGACAATTCCTGCTTGACTCTGTCAATATTGGCGCCTTCTTTATCGATCTTATTGATAGCAACGATTATCTCAGTATTAGCGGCACGGGCATGGTTTATCGCTTCAATTGTCTGGGGCATAACACCGTCGTCAGCCGCAACAACGAGAATCGCGATGTCCGTTACCTGTGCACCACGAGCACGCATGGTGGTAAAAGCTTCATGTCCCGGAGTATCAAGGAATGTGATCTGTCTGTCATTGACTTTTACTGTATAAGCACCAATATGCTGCGTTATACCACCAGCTTCGCCGCTGGCAACAGAAGCAGAACGAATATGATCAAGAATTGAAGTCTTACCATGGTCAACATGGCCCATAACAACCACAACTGGCGGTCTTGGCTGGAGATCCTTCTCATTATCTTCTGTATCGTCGAAGAGTATGTCTTCTTCTGTTACTTCTACAAGCTTCTCACAAGTAATACCAAATTCAGCAGCAATTATTTCTGCTGTATCAAAATCAATTTCCTGATTCAAAGTGGCCATAACACCCATCTTCATCAGGCGTTTAATAACTTCAGCAGAAGCCTTCTTGATCGCCTCAGAAAACTCTTTTACTGTTAGGGTTTCTGGTATTTTCACATTTGTAAGAACCGCTCTTACAGCAGGAGTAGACGAACGCTGCTGTTGGCGGCGGTTATTACGTCCACGACCTCTACCTCTACCCTTGACAGGATCCTTGTAAATAGTCTCAAGTATCGTTTCGTCATTAAGTGCGTCCACGCCTTTTCCAGACAGAGCCGCCGCCTGTTGCTTAAGCGTGCGATGCTTGTCCTTGGTATCGACAGCAGGATTTTTAAAACTCTTATTAGGTTCTTTTTTATCGTCTCTTTTATTACCCTTGTCAAAAGCGTCACGAGCCGCGAAATTAGTAGATCTATTCTGTGTAATAACTTCGCGAAGCTCTTCCGGAACACCTGGTATACCGGTTTTCTTAGGTCTGCGGCTCTGAGAACGCGCGCCATTATTCTGACGATCATCATCATCCTTGTCCTTATTGAAACCGCCGCCGAAGCCTCCCTGTGGACGATTGCCATAGCCTCCGCCCTGAGGTCTGCCGCCACCGGGTCCGCCTTGAGGACGACCGCTGTTATAGCCACCTTGAGGTCTGCCGCCGGGTCCGCCTTGAGGGCGACTGTTATTAAAGCCACCACCCTGAGGTCTGCCGCCAGGTCCGCCTTGGGGACGACTGTTATTATTGTATTGACCGCTTTGCGGTCTGTAGCCGTATTGACCAGGCTGTGGTCTATCACTGCTGTAGCTGTTAAGTGGCCTGTCAGCCTGTGGACGATCAACACGTTCACCAGGTTTACTGCGCACATAATTACCGCTTTGAGGTCTTACAGGCGGCCTCTGAGTTTTATTTTGTCCTTCAACATATCTTCCCTGCTGTGGTCTAACAGGAGCTTGTGTTTTCGCATCAGGTTTAGACGTTGCTGAAGACTGTTGTTTAGAAACAGCCTTTTTGACATCATCTGCCGGTTTCTTACCGTCTTCAACTTCAGATTTTTTAGCCTCGGAAGCCGTCTTATCGGAAGGTTGGGCGGCAGTTTTCTCTGCTTCCACAGTTTTCACTTCTGCTGTTTTAGCATCAGAAGTTTCTGCCTTGGCGGCCTTGGCTGCTTTGGCAGCTTTGGCAGCTGGTTCAACAACTGTCTCAGTCGATTTCGCAACCTTATTGCTATCAGCCGTATTATCTGCATCAGCTGTTTCCTTAACGGATTTATCTTCAGCCTTCTTATCAACACTCGCTTCAGCTACAGCCGGTTCTGCTTCAGATTTTTTATCATTGGAGGCATCAGCGGAATCTTTTTTATCCGCCTTTTTCACTTTGACAACCTTAACAACTCCGGTAATTTTTTTACCGGATACACCCTGCATTGTAATAGTAGGTCCGGCAGTCTCATTGTCTGCCGTATCTGACGCCGAATCGGTACTATTATCAATTTTCTCATCATTCTTCTTGGAAGCTGATGATTTTGCCTTATGCTGTTTAACAGCATCTACGCCATCAACTCTTTTTTGTTCTTCACCGGAATTGTCTTTTTTCACCATAATGTCTTGTATTTCCTCCAAATAATAATCATTTTCCTATTTCTAATTCATATCTCTGCCTCTGCATTCTTCTGCAGTGATTGCTGATCGCTGAGCTCCAGAAGTCTTCTGGCGAAGCCCTCATCCATCACAAGAGCGACAACTCTGTTTTCTTTGCCAGTCCAATGTCCGAGCTCTTCACGATTGCCAAAAACCATATAGCGAATACTTTTACCGTCGGCCTGCCGCATTAGTTTTTCAGCACCACCGGCAGCCATATCCTCTGTAATGATCAGCAAACTGCCTCGTCCTCTTCTAAGATTAAGTTCAACCGCGTCAGTACCAGTAATTACTTTGCGAGCCCGCACCGCGAGACCTAACAATCGCCAGTATGCATCATAATCACTGTTCTTTTGCATCCATGGCCTCCATTTCCTCAAGCAGTCTGCTTACGACATCCTGCCCGACAGCACATTTCAAGCCCCTATCGAGTCGTCTTCCCTTAAGCGCATCTTCTATACACTTCCTGCTACGGCAGACATAAGCACCTCTGCCCGGCATCTTGCCTCCAGGATCAAGTGATACAAGATTTTCTTTACTGACAGTTAATCTGATCAGTTCCCGCTTAGGCTTCATCTCTCGACAGGACACACACATCCTGCTGGGAATTTTCTTAGCCATCGTCAAACATCACCCCTGATTATTCTCATCTGTCTCTGAAGAATAGTCTGAATCATCTTCCTGATAGTCTTCTTCAAAATCATCAGGAGCTGTTTCATCTACTGCCTGATTGAAGCGCATCATGAGCTCTTCTTCAAGTACTGCTCTATACTGAGACTCACTCTTGATATCGATTTTCCAACCAGTAAGTCTTGCTGCCAAACGGGCGTTTTGTCCTTCACGTCCTATGGCCAAAGACAGCTGATGATCAGGTACAACTACTCTTGCTGTTTTATCTTCTTCGTTGATATCAACGCGGACAACTTTTGCCGGGCTCAAAGCATTGCTGATAAAAGCACCTATGTCAGGGCTCCACTCAATAATGTCGATTTTCTCACCCATCAACTCATCCATTATTGCCTGAACACGTAAACCGCGTTGGCCAACACAAGATCCAACACTGTCAACATTCTCATCGCGCGAAGCTACTGCGATCTTCGTTCTTGAGCCTGCTTCACGGGCAACTGAGATTATCTCAACAACGCCTGTCGATATTTCCGGAACTTCCTGTTCAAATAACTTGCGAACCAGATTGGGATGGCTTCTCGAGACATAAACTATTGGGCGGCCTTTTTTCTCATCAACCTTAAGAATGTAAAATTTCATTCTTTGATTAAAATTGTAGCCATCGACTCTAACTTGTTCGTTATATGGCAATACCGCTTCCGCTCTGCCAATATCTACAATAACTTCACGTCTGTCCTTACGCTGTATAACACCTGCTGATAGTTCACCAATCCTGCTGCTGAACTCATTTTGTATTCTCTCACGCTCGGCACTGCACAACTTCTGATTAATAACATTCTTCGCGGTTTGCGCCGCAAGTCTGCCGAAGTCCTGTGGTCTTAGCTCGTATTCCATCATGTCGCCAAGTTCGAAGTCCTCAGATAGCGCTTTTGCCTCCTCAAGAGACATTTCGGAATTGCTATCTTCTACCTCTTCAACAACTGTTTTTGTCAGGAAGACTCTCATCTCACCTGTTTCCCGGTCTACCTCAGCTCTGATATTTTCCGTAGTTCTGGCTTCAAACTCTCTCTTATAAGCTGAAACAAGCGATTCTTCAATTGCTTCAAACAACATCTCGGCATCAATTCCGCGCTCTTTTTCCAGAAGTCTTATCGCCTCAATCAATTCAGCATTCATGCCCTAATCTCCTTCCAGTCTTCCATCATATGTTTAATCAAATCTAATAACTCTTTTTACCCTTGCCACACTATCCCTGGTGAAGCTTAACTGTTTGCCTTCATCGGTTTCAATACTTATCGTATTATCAGAACACGGAAGCAGGCTACCTTCAAATACCTTGGTGCCATCAATCGCCTGATACAGTTTAATTTCCACAGTTTCGCCCAGATAACGGACAAAATCAGCACTGGTTTTCAGAGGACGGTCTATACCCGGAGATGAAACCTCCAAATAATCATGACTGGTAATTTTCAGCTCCTCATCTATAACAGGATCAGCCATATGACTGACCTCAGTACAATCGTCAAGACTGATGCCGCCCTTTTTATCTATAAATATACGCAAAAACCTGGACGGTCCTTCTTTGACGAAGGCAACATCGACCAGTTCGAATCCCATTTCTGCGATTTTCTGTTCAAGAGCGTCAAACACCCTCTGAGCCTGCTGAGACCTGTCAGCCATCTATACACCCTTTCTGAACATGATATAAACAAAGAGCGGGGAATCCCCCACTCTCTGTGTCAACAAGCAAACGTCATTCCTCAGTTATTATAACAGCACCGGGAACCATATGCAATACACCATGATTTGACTGCGGATGCGAACATATTGTCTGAACCACAATCATAAAAACAACGGCAAAAGCCGTAGTCTTGGCCTTTTTTATCCCATCTTTTTGTGCATCATAGCACTTACAAACCTTTTATACCCAAATATTTTCGTCACTATGTCATAATTAGCAGCAGCATTTTGTTGAGAAATGTATCGGCTTTTGTCTGACAAGCTCTTCTTTAAATCTGTTTTATAGGGTACAATGGTAAAAAGTCAGAAAACACTGACTTGAAAAAACAAAGGGAGTGATGCTTATGGTCAGAATACTTGTAGGCAGCAAAGGAAGCGGTAAAACAGCTCGCTTGGTTGATGATCTCAACACACAAGCTCAGAGCGACGCACACAATGTAGTGTGCATTCAATACGGCCACAGATTGGATAGGTTGGTAAAATACAAAATTCGTCTTGTCGATATTATGGAATACCCTGTTCAGGGCTATCAAGAGTTGCTTAGTTTCATAGCAGGCATAAGCGCCAAAGATTATGATCTTACTCATGTTTATATCGACAGTATTTTCAAAGTAGCCGGTAGCAGCGATCTTGATCAGCTGGCAACTTTTCTGGGAGATCTGGAGGAATTCTCCGAACGCAACGATTTGAATGTTTCAATAATTCTAAGTGCAAAACCCGAAAATCTACCTGAATCAATCAGCAAATACTGTCAGAAGTTTGAATGACTTATAAATAGACTGTCTGATAAAATATAACGGGCTGTATCCACAAGGATACAGCCCATTTTTTATTATATTCTGCTTGTAAGAAATGTAAGATTAAACTTCAATTTCGTTATTCCAGCTCATCATAGCACGAAGTTCACGACCCACCTGCTCAACCTGATGCTCTGATTCTATGCGGCGTCTTGACATGAAGTTCGGTCTGCCAGCTTGATTCTCAAGAATCCAGTTGCGGGCAAATACGCCTTCCTGGATTTCTTTTAAAACCTTCTTCATTTCTTGCTTGGTCTCATCAGTAATAATGCGACGACCAATGCAGTAGTCGCCATATTCAGCAGTATCACTGACAGAATAGCGCATCAGAGATAAGCCTCCCTGAGCAATCATATCAACAATAAGCTTCATTTCATGAACACATTCATAGTATGCGTTCTCAGGATCATACCCAGCTTCAACAAGAACTTCGAAGCCAACCTTCATAAGCTCTGAAACACCTCCGCAGAGTACTGCCTGCTCACCAAACAAGTCAGTTTCAGTTTCCTCACGGAAGCTGGTCTCAAGCATACCTGCTCTGGCGGCACCAATGCCATAACCATAATCAAAAGAAATGTCACGTGCTTTACCTGTAGCATCCTGATATACAGCAAACAAGCCTGGAACACCGCGGCCAGCTTTGTACTGACTTCTTACAGTATGACCAGGACCCTTAGGTGCAACCATAAAAACATCAACATCGGCAGGTGGTATGATTCGTCCGAAATGAATATTAAACCCATGGGCAAAAGCAATTGCGTTGCCTGGTTTGAGATTTGGTTTTATGCTCTTCTCATAAAGCTCAGGCTGTTTCTCATCATTGACAAGAATCATTATTACATCAGCTTTGGCACTTGCGTCCGCAGCAGTAGCTACTTCTAAACCAGCAGCTTCAGCCTTCTGCCAGGATTTACTGCCCTCGTAAAGACCAACAACAACCTTGAAACCACTCTCGTGCAGGTTAAGCGCATGCGCATGACCCTGACTGCCATATCCTATAATCGCAATCGTTTTGCCATCAAGTGCGTTAGTTCTGCATTCATTTTCCTTATAGATCTTCTTCATGATTTGTCCTCCTGATTGTTCTAATGTTTGTTTTTCTGCATTGCTTGATCTGCTGCAGATATCTGATAATACTGAATTCCGGAAAATACCCGGTTAATCAGATTAACTCAACATTCATTGTGTTCATACCACGCTCAATAGCAATACTGCCTGTTCTCACCATCTCAAGTATTTTGTAGGGTTCAAGCATGTTTCTCAAAGCTGTAATCTTCTCTTCACTTCCGCTTAACTCTACAGTCAGAGTTTCCGGCGAAACATCTGTGATATGTCCACGGAAAATGTCTACTATCTGCATGACTTCAGCACGATTAGTAGCTTCAGCCTGCACCTTGATGAAGACAAGCTCACGCGTGAAATGATCTTCGGGGGTCAGATGCCTGACCATCAACACATCAGGCAATTTATGCAGCTGACGTGTAATCTGATCTACCAACTCCTGATCACCATAAATAGTTACAGTTATTCTGGAGATAGCTTCATTTTGAGTTGTTCCAACAGCCAGACTCTCAATATTGTAACCACGTCTTGCGAACATATTTGTTACTCTGGTCAGAACACCCGCACGATTTTCTACCAGAACGGACAGACATTGTCTCTTCAATGTACAAGCCTCCATTTCATAATGATAATCTGTA
>JAQVJP010000122.1 GCA_028695145.1 Eubacteriales bacterium | reverse complement strand
ACTGATCTGCTTGTACTTGTTCTGGGAGCTGTTTCCGCTGCTGCCGGAATACTATATTCAGCCGGACCTGTGCCAATTTCACGCACACCGTTTGGTGAAGTTTTTTCCGGTGGCTTCATGGGGCTGCTTATTCCATTTATAGCCATATACATACAAACACCCGCCGGTGAAATACTGAACTGGTCTGTAACAGTTTCAGCAATCTCTCTTGAATTAAAATGGCAGGAGCTGCTCTGGATTTTTCTGATATCCTGGCCGGCGGCTTCAGGTATAGCTAATATAATGCTGGCAAATAATATCTGTGATCTCGATGATGATATCGCCAATAAACGCTACACAATTGTTTCGTACATAGGTAAGAAACAAGCTCTGATTTTGTTCAGAGCTCTCTGTTACAGTGGTTATTTAACGGTGGTGGCAGCGGCTTTTGCCGGTGTTATTAACTGGTTGGCACTAATTGTTTTTCTGGCCACAATTATTCCGGTTGAACGGAAGCTGCGCATATTCGCGGCCAAACAGGTAAAAGCTGAAACCTTCGTAATCGCGGTACAGAACTTCACTGTGATGACTGCCGCCCTGATATTGACTGTATTGTTATCGACTGTGATCAACCTGCTCATCTAATTAGTTAACACCGTTGTTCCAGTACGTTTAACTATAATCCGAAATCGAGAAATCTTAAAATATAGTAGTTCAGCTGCGTTCCATCGAGCTTAAGCGTGAAAAACAAAGCTAAAATAAGCCAGAAAATAACTGCGAGAACTATGTCAGTTTTGTTTTTCCTGCGGATTCCTTGAATTAGAAAGTAAAGATGCAGCAATGGCGCGACGACACCGGTAAAAGATTGAAAATCAGGCCAAGGATAGAGGATATAGAGCATGTAGCTGTGAAAAATACGCGCCAATTGACCTCTAAAAGTTCCTAAAGGTAATAGTGCCAGAATATAAATCAGAGACGGCAAAATGAAGTCTATATAAATCAACCATTGCCAACCATGTTTGATTTGAAAACCGCGAACACGTGACATCATATTTGTTTTCGATTGGATATTTTCGCCATCAATGGAACTATCGTTGTTCATTAGTAATCAACTCCTTCAAGATTCATTTGGGGCCGTTGTATCCTGAATCAATAAATGCAAACCTGCTGTCATTTTTACAGTGCCATCATTTAATACCCAAACAGCTTCAGCACCATCAATTTCCTCTATGTAGTCAAGGCCTCGTTCGTAAGGCAATATAAAAAGTGTTGTTGAGAGGAAGTCAGCAAGTCCAGAATCCTCGGTTACTACTGTAACACTTGTGTGTTCCTGTGATGGCTCAAGTGTCTGCGGATCGACAATATGATGGTATCTTCGACCGCCGTAAATATAGTAGCGTTGATAATCACCGCTGGTAACTACTGATTGATTGGTCAGCATTAATGTCATCAACAGCTTATCCTCATCTCCTGACAACGCGGCTTCAGGATCCTGAATACCAATATTCCATGTATCACGCCCGCCGGCCGATGGACCCGATGTCGTACGCACATTACCACCACTGCTGATTATAAAAGAATCCCAGCCTGAAGCGATTAATTCTTGAGTTACAAGTTCAGTTGCGTATCCCTTGGCCACTGCTCCCAGATCGAGTTTAAGCTCAGGATCAGTTAGCATAACAGTATTGGTTGTTTCGTCTATAACTAAGTTATCAATGGATGTGTGCAGGTTTGCCTCTTCAAGTGTTTGCCTGTCCGGCAGTTTAGCGTTAACCGGATCCGCAAGAGCCTCAGTCCTGACATCATGCCAGATTTCGAGTACGGAGCCAAGCGCGATATTAACGGCTCCGGGATAGGCTTCCTGCCATTTTATCGCGTGCTCAAGCATGCTAATAAGCTCAGGTGCGACCTTGACTGGTTGGTTGTATCCTTCATGATTAATTGTATATATGTTATTTACGCCTTCATAGGCATTATATCTATCAAACATCTGATGCAGCTCAAGAAAACGCTCTTGTGCTTGATCAGCATAATTATCAAAAGTTTTCTGAGAATTGCTGTAGCCGATCAGAGTAATAGCTGTATCAAAAGCTCCGAGGAAACTACGTGAATAGCGCTTCGGTTCAGAAGCGGCACATCCGGGGAAGGTTGCAAAAATAGCTATAGTTATAAAAATTATTATCAATCTTGTACTAATCTTCACGAAAATAATTTTGCAGCATTCAGAATCTTACAACTCTGCCATATGTTTTGGTAGCTGCTCTCCTTGTAATATGCTATAAACAGAATATCCGTTTATAATCGATTTGTCAGTATTTTACTGAAAAGTCCCCCCGGCGTGAAACCGGAGGGACCGTATGGAACGGAACGCTTAAGATGATTTTTCAGTTGCCTTCAGCAACCGATATCAGATAAGTTACCTATCAGCCAGCGTTAGCGATAGCCTCAGCTGTTACTTTTAGATAATCATCAATCTTCAGTGTAGCCTTAGAAGTAAGATCAGCTTCTCCAGGGATATTAGCACCTGAATCATTCTGATTCAGCTTCATATTAGCGATCTCGCTGGCTGTTTTACCAGTCATCCACTCTTCAACAGCGTCAATCTGCTCGAACCATTCGCGGCCGATGCCTGAAGCTTTGATCATACCGTAATCATTACCCAGCTCACGCTTAGTTTTGATTTCGGCTTCTTTGTCAGAAGTAATAACGCCATTTTCGTCGAAGTTAACGCGTGTCTGAGCAGTATCGATTTTGATATCAACAACTTTGCCCTTATCGTCAACCATGACTGCTGCCATAACGGTATCAACCTGAGCTGTACCAACCATAACACCTTCGTCATTTTCTGCCAGATCATTAGAAGAACCAATAGAGGTAATCTGTCCAAGACCAAGCTTAGCAGCACCACCAGCTGAAGAACAACCAGCAAGTGCAAGTACAAGAATAAGTGTCAGAGCGATAATTTTTTTCATAGAATTTCCTCCTTGTATGATGTCTGTTCACATCAAATAATATTTCTGTTCCGGTCCCCTGTCATACCCTTGGATGTCAGATATATTTCAGCCCTTCGTACAGCGTGGAATGCTGCGGAGCTTGAAACCTAATAGAGTTATTATATTGCCAGAATTTCGACAAAAGCTTGTAGTCCTTGTCTTGCTTCTGATTCGGGAAGCTTGTTCAGCATGTTGCTGCATTTAGTCAAATTGTTCTCCAAAATGTCTTTTGCACGAGCAACACTGCCTGATTGTCTTGCCCAGCGGATCAGCTCAGCTGCTTTTACCTCATTACGGTCTCCGCCAAGGAAACGCTGCAGCTCAGTTCGGAAATCTGTCGCTGTTGAGGCAAGCAGCAATGGCAATGTTATAATTCCGTCCATCAAATCACGCCCGGTTGGCTTACCGATCTTCGAACCGATAGACTCAACATCAAGCAGATCATCTCTGATTTGAAACGCCGCTCCTAAGCGAAGTCCAAAATGCCATAGCAACTTCTGGCTCTGCTCTTCAAGTTGCCCTGCATATGCTCCGGTGGCGCATGCAGCCGCAAACAGTAAACCAGTTTTTCCGATAATTCTTCTTAGATAGGTTCTATAACCGGGAATACTGCTGCGTCCCATATACTGAGCGATATCGCCACTGCAAATCTGTTCAATTACGTAGGCCAGTCTGGACATTTCTTCAGCCGGCAGCTTACAAGCCGCCAGCATTCTCAACGACCTCGCCAGCATGTAATCTCCAGTATAAATCGCCACATGATTTCCGCTTATTGTATGTAGTGCCGGTCGATCGCGCCGTGTTTCCGCGCCATCAATAACATCATCATGTACAAGCGTAGCAGCATGCATTGTCTCAATCGCGGCTGCCAGTGGAATTACATGATCACGATCATAGTTACCCAGCATCGCGCTTGTAATCACCAGAGCAGGTCTCAGTCTTTTGCCACCCTGCGTAACTAAATCTCTTGCAGCCCTCTCAACATAACTGACACCGGCAAAAGCCCCCGCCAGATATTCTTCGAAATGCTGCATCTCAGCGGATAGCTGCGGCACACTTCTTAAGATTCGATCATCCATAAATTAATTATTACTTCAACTTTTGTTTGCGAATGCTCTTCTTCTGTCTGGGGAAAATGAGTTTAAGCTTACGATTCTTCCAGATGCTCTCCCAGACTCTGTTCAGCCAAGGCAGTACGTAATGATCCATGCCGAATGCTCTGCCGGCTCCGCCCATCGTCGCGATAGCAGCAAAACCCAGCCACCAGGTGTGGAAATAAAGTCCGGTCGATGTCACGAACATAGCCATCATGGCAATCGTTCCAACTGATGCCAGGAAGGTAAAAGTACCGCTTAACAACATCAAACCAAGTGCTATTTCTACAAGCGTTACAACAATCTGGAAGAACATTTCCCAGCCCTGGCTGCTGAGTGCCCAGTTTTCCATGATCCACGGAACCAGATTGAAGCTGCCGAAATTGAAAATATCAATCTTAGCAAACATGTCCTTGGTAACTGCGACACCTTCAATCATCTTGCTGGCATATGCTACCTCAAGATTAACTATGTGTAATTTGATATCGAAAATTTCGTCAATACGCAGTCCGCCACCGGTGGCCGCTGATACTGCGTCACTGGCCAGCTGATAGCCACGGCTTAATCCTGAGAACTCCGCCAGCTTAGGGCCATTGAACCATCCTTCGGTAACCTTCTTAATTCCTTCAAGCAACCAATAGAAGCCCATAAACATTCTTAGAGGGAAGAGCCACCAGGCTTGCATCTTGCGTGAATAATGCTTCTCAAGAAACAGTTTATCCTGCCTGCGGTTAACCAGTTCATTTTTTAAATAATTGAATGGTCCACGGAACCCCATAATCTCGAAGAGATAATGAACATTTACCATGAATTTCATAACAACTGATAACCAAGAAGGCAGTCTCTTGCCCATGATTTCCGATACCGCGAAATAGTTGCCGATGCAAACCATCGTACCGTGAAATTTGACTTCAACACGCTCTGGTTTCTGGCCGCGAATCTGACGAAGAATATTAGCGGCTGCGCCGTCGCCTGACTGAATAGCGTTTTCGACCATAGCGGCATAAGGAATACCATCATCACCGGCCAACGCTCCACAGTCACCAACAGCGTAAACGCCTTCGTGCTCAGTTAAACAAGTATCGTCAACTTTGATTCTGCCACCGCGGCCCTGACGTTCAAGTCCAAGAGATTCAGATTCGTTGCTGCAGCAAACTCCGGCACACCAAATCAAAGTTCTTGTCTCAATATTGCCCTTGGAAGTTTCTATTGTTGTTTCACTCATTTTGTTAATGCCGGTTTCCAGCATGACTTCGATGCCCAGCTTTTCCGTCATGTATTTATGTGATTTCGCGCTGTTCTTCTCGTCAAGTACCGGTAAAACGCGGTCAAGCATATCTATGAGAATAAGTCGAACTTCCTTGCGCTCAATATTGTTTTCTCTGGCAAGTGTTTTAACCCAGTGAGCCAGCTCACCAATCATCTCAACACCAGTGAAGCCGGCTCCGCCGACTGCGAAGGTCAGAAGACGACTGCGTTCAGCCGGATCTTGCTCAAGCGCGGCTTTTTCAAAACACCTGCGAACATGATCACGGATTTCTACAGCGTCATCATAAGACCAAAGTGTAAATGCGTTTTCTTCAAGTCCCTCGATGCCGTAGAAGGCAGGTTTACTTCCTATGGCTACTACGCAATAGTCATAAGAGTATTCTTCACGGCTACCAACTAATCTTTTGTTTTCAAAATCGAAATGGTCAATACTATCCTGAACGAGCCTTACATTTGTATCCCTGAAAATATCTTTCAGAGCTATCCTGATTGTTTCTTCATCCTGACGGTTGCCGGCTACTTCATGCAGCTCAGTAAGAAGAGTATGATAATCATTTTTATCGATCAGAGTGATCTCAAGATTATCTTTTTTACCCTTTTTATTAAGGTAGAGTGCCGCGGCAACTCCGGCATAACCGGCTCCAACGATTACAGCTTTTTTGGTCATGTAAGATAAATCCTCCCCTGTGAACGTATATTCGCAGCTAATGAGTTCCTGTCTACAGCACTGCGATGCTGCTTAGAAATCTAAGTCATTGGCTCTATTCGCGAAAATCCCGTACACGTTTAACTATAAATATTCAATTAGTGACGTCACGCCAATTATATCAAGAGCCGGCTAATAATGATATAGAATTATATGAATGTATTTATAATGATATAGAGATGCCTCCTGTTTAACCGTTATAACAGTTACGAAAATCCATATTTTAAGCAAAACCTACAAAATTTGTCGGAAATACACAGTCAGAGTATCATTAGCGTGATCGTTTCCGAATCATATTCCACAAGACCGGCCTGCTTCATTTTTCTCAGCTCGCGCGAGAGTGAAGTGCGCTGTATGCCGAAGTTTTCAGCCATTTCAGTTTTTGTCATGGTTAACTTAATTTTATTACTGTTTTGTAATCGTACCTGTTCGCGTATATAATCGAGCAGCTGATCTCTAATGGATCTATTAACGTGATGCCTCAACTTACCGCTGAGCAATGATGTGTTATCTGAGATTATTAATAAATACTCTAACAAAAAGTTTCTGTCATCGTGCATAAGATCAAGCAACAACTCTTTGTCGATGGAAACAAGTTTACAATCAGCCCGACAAGTTATCGTCATTGGATAAATAGCGTGAGAAGCAAAAACAAGATTGCCGCCAAGAATATCACCACTTCTGAATCTGGCTATCAACATCAGATTACCATCTTCACCTATTCTCTCGATCACCACCTCACCTTC
>JAQVJP010000023.1 GCA_028695145.1 Eubacteriales bacterium | reverse complement strand
AGGAGGCAGACAGATGACCAGATTGGTTCGCCTGATGCTGATAATCTTTTCGTTTATGTTATCGGTTTTCTCGTTGTTGTTTTTCATGATGCTGCTCAATAACAGTGTTTTGAGTGGTATAATTCTTCTTCTGACTCAGATGTCTGAACGCAATTCATGGCAGCTGGCCGGCAGTTTAATCTCAATATTCATATTGGTTATTTCACTTCTGATGCTGGTATACTCGATAATGAGCGGTAGATTGCGGAAAACAAGAATCAGAGAAACTGAGACAGGAGTTATTGATATAGGTGTTGATGCTATTGAGAGCATCGCGCTTAATTCTGCTAAGTCCGCACAATGCGGAATTAAAACAGCAAAAGCGAGAGTTGCCCCATTCAAAGGTGATAAGATATCTGTGCAGCTGACTACAATATTATATTCAGATGTTGAAGTACCGGCAATGATGGCAAAAGTACAAGATCGTATTAAAAAAGATATTGAAAGATATACCGGCATACCGGTTGCTGAAGTCCAGGTCAAGGTTGCCAGGGTAGAAGCTGTGGCAGCTCGCGTTGAGCATTGACGGGAAGTCGATAATGAATAATAAAAATCTAATTCAGAGTCTCAAGGATATGTTCAAAGATTGGAACCCGGGCGTGGCAGGAGCGGTAATAGGGTTTGCTTTTGCTTTGTCTTGGGTGATCTTCGGACTGTTTAAGACACTGTTCATACTTCTGATGACAGCGTTAGGCTATTTCCTGGGTGTACGCTACTTCAGCCATAAAGAAGATTTTCGTGAACTGTTGAATAAGATTTTACCACCAGGTCTTTTTCGATAGGTGATGTTGAAAACACATCATAAATAGTGTTTAGAGAGGTTTCCGGTTTATGAATAGACGCGAAATTAGAGAAAAAGCATTCATGTTTTTATTTCAGCTTGAATTGCAAAAAGGCAGCGAGACTGAACAGATGGAAGCTTTTATGCAGGAATATGAGATAAGCGCTGAATCTGACCGGTACTTCAGTCAGCTGGTTGATGGTGTACGCCAAAAACAAGAAGAAATCGATGCTGCTTTTGCTGATTATCTCAAAGGATGGACAAAAGATCGTTTGCCGCGAGTAGATTTGACTATCATCAGACTTGCTGTTTATGAGATAATGTTTACCGACGAAGTTCCCGATAGTGTCGCGATCTCTGAGGCTGTTCTTCTGGCTAAGAAATTCAGTACGGAAGAATCAAGAGCTTACATAAATGCCGTTTTAGGTAATGTCAGCAGAAATCCGCGTGCAATCAGGGAGGAAATACAGGAAGACAAGCATAATGAGTAAGGTTATAACTGTTGCCCAACTAAATAGATACGTAGCTGCGCTGCTCGACCGAGATAATAATCTCAGGGCAGTTCAGGTTTGTGGTGAGTTGTCCGGATTTAAGTCTTATGCATCCGGACATCTGTATTTTACGCTCAAGGATGAAAACGCCGCTGTCAGTTGTGTAATGTTCAAAGGACAAGCACATGGTATGAGGTTTAAACCTGAAAATGGCATGAAAGTTATAGTCACGGCAAAAGCTTCGCTATATGATCGGGATGGCCGTTTTCAGTTATATGTACAATCCATGACTCCGGAAGGGCTTGGAGAATTATATCTTGCGTATGAGCAGATGAAAAAGAAACTTGAAGCTGAGGGAATTTTTGACCAGGCTGCTAAGAAGCAGATTCCACTTATACCCAAATGTATTGGCGTTGTAACATCTCAGTCAGGTGCTGTTATAAGGGATATAATTAATGTGCTGCGCCGCAGATTCCCTGGGTTTAAACTTCAATTGATTCCTGTAGCGGTTCAAGGACAGGCAGCTGCCGGTCAGATAGCTGACGCGATTAGACAATTTAACAAAATCGGCACAGCTGATGTTTTAATAGTTGGTCGTGGCGGCGGTTCTATGGAAGACCTATGGGCTTTTAACGAAGAAGTAGTTGCCCGGGCTGTATATGATTCCGAAATTCCTATTATATCTGCGGTTGGACATGAAACAGATTTCACTATATGTGATTTTGCTGCTGATTTGCGAGCTCCGACTCCATCCGCGGCTGCTGAGCTTGCTGTTCCGATTAAGAGAGAACTTCTTATTTCATTGTCTGCAGATAGGGATAAAATGAAACGCGCTTTGATACGCAAACTTGAATATCAAAGAATAAAATTTGATAATTTATTAGCAAGGCCTGTTATGAAATCTCCTCTTGAGCAGATCAATCGTCGTAGAGAATATCTTGATAGATTAAATCAGAGAGTATGTGACGCCCAGATCAGTATGCAAAAAAACAGCAGACATGAGTTAAATTTGCTTGCAGCAAAACTTGATGCCTTGAGTCCGCTTAAGGTCTTAGCCAGAGGCTATGCTGTAGTCACTGATGATCATAAAAAAACCGTGCAATCAGTTAGAAATATACAAATACAGGACACGATAAATGTTATGCTCAGAGACGGATCTATTAATTGCCAAGTTCAAGAAGTTAAAGACGGGAGGATGTAATGATGACAGAACCCAATAACCAGCTTGATATATTCGCTGATGTTGAACCTAAACTGGAAGGTGAGAATAATAGCCAAGAAATGAGCTATGAGCAGGCTGTCAGCCGGCTTGAGCAAATTGTTTCGAAACTTGAATCTGGAGAAACCGCGCTTGATGAGTCTATGACACTGTTTCAAGAAGGCATGAAACTTGCGGCTTACTGCAGTGGCAAGCTTGAAAGCATGGAGGAGCAGATTACCAGATTAATGCTGCAAGCTGATGGCAGTGTTGATGAAATACCTCTTGACGATAAGGACGCGTAATAATCATGAGTAGTCATACAACAGACAATTTTAATGCTATATATAAGGATTATTTGAAGGAGATAGAGGCTGTTTTGCCTGTTTTTTTATCAGATGGATCAGATAATCCTGATGATACTGTTCTAACTGCAGCTAATTACAGTCTGACGGCAGGCGGAAAAAGAATTCGGCCTGTTTTGCTGCTTGCGGCAGCCCGGATGTTATCTGCCGATTATTCTTGCGCTCAAGCGATGTCGGCAGCTGTTGAAATGATTCATACTTATTCTCTAATACATGATGACTTGCCATGTATGGATGATGATGAACTTCGTCGTGGACGTCCAACCTGCCATGTTGTTTATGGAGAAGCTATTGCTGTTCTGGCAGGAGATGCTCTGCTCAATCGTGCTTATGAGATTTTGTTGAACAGTATTGATTTGTCTGCCCCAGGAAGTTTGAAAGCTGCTCAATATATTGCGTCAAGCGCTGGATTGAGTGGTATGATAGCCGGACAATCTCTTGACCTTAATTCTGAAGGCAGAAAAATTTCCATGGATGAACTTAGAAATCTGCACAGACACAAAACAGGTGCTTTGATTAGTGCTCCTTTGGTTTCGGCGGCGCTGCTTGCCGAAGCAGACCAAAAGATAATAGATTATGTATCTGAATACGCTGATGCAATTGGTCTGGCGTTTCAGATTCAGGACGATATACTTGATGTTACTGCTCAACAGATTGAGCTCGGTAAGACAGTCGGTAAAGACGCTCGTGATCAGAAATCAACTTATGTAAGTTTGCTTGGACTTGAGGAAGCACGAAATCAATTGCGAGAAACTGACAAACGAGCTCGAATTGCTTTGGCTTCTCTAAAAAAAGAGGGGCTGGATATTTCTTTTTTGTCAGGTATGACTGATTTTCTTCTTGTTAGAACCTGGTAGATATATCAGAGCGAAAAAGTAGTGGAGGCTTGTTTATGAGTGATATGCTGTCCAAGCTTAACAGCCCAGAACAGCTGCATGATTTTGATAATGATTCAATGAATCTTCTTGCAGATGAGTTAAGACGAAGAATCATAGAGACTGTAGCCAAAAATGGTGGCCATCTTGCATCAAACCTTGGTATGGTTGAGCTTACCCTGGCTCTTTTTGCTGAGTTTAACTTCTGCCAAGATAAAATTGTTCTTGATGTAGGTCATCAATGCTATGCCTGGAAATTGCTAACAGGCAGAAGTGATAAGTTTTCAACAATAAGACGCAAAGGCGGACTTTCTGGTTTTCCCAAGCGCAGTGAGAGTTCTTATGATTTTTTCAACACCGGCCATAGCAGCACCTCTATTTCAGCTGCTCTCGGGTTGGCAAGAGCTATGGAACAAAAAGGTGACCAAGGCAGGGCTATTGCTGTAATAGGTGACGGGGCACTTACTGGAGGGATGGCTTTTGAAGCTCTTAATGATGCAGGGCAGTCAGGAGCAAATCTGATTGTTATATTGAATGACAATCAAATGTCTATAAGTAAAAATGTCGGTGGTATGTCCAAGCATCTGGAGAATCTCAGAATTTCAAGAGGATATATTAATCTAAAGTCTTCTATGGAGTCTTTTTTAAACAAACTGCCATTAATTGGTAAACCGATCAGCGGTATTATCAGACGATTCAAGAGTATAGATAGATTATGGCTGCGTGATCGCGGGATTTTATTTGAACAGCTTGGATTTAAGTATTATGGTCCAATAGACGGACACGATATCCAGGCCTTAAGACATCATCTCGCAGCTATTCGCAAGATAGATGGTCCTGTTTTGCTGCATGTTCTGACTCAAAAAGGCAGAGGTTATTCTTATGCGGAAGAACAACCCGATAAATTTCACGGAATAGCGCCATTTGTTATCGAGAGTGGAGTTTGTCGTCCGGGAGCAGCCCATTGCAACCAAACTTATTCTGCTGTTTTTGGGCAGTATTTATTGGAAAAAGCTCAAGCTGATGAGCGAATAATTGCAGTATCTGCGGCTATGACCTCGGGGACAGGTCTTACTTCTTATGCTGATAAGTTGCCTTCGAGATTCTTCGATGTTGGCATAGCTGAGCAGCATGCTCTCACTATGGCGGCTGGTCTGGCGGCGGGCGGTATGAAACCAGTTGCTGCTCTTTATTCAACTTTTCTTCAACGTGCATACGATCAATTATTGCATGATATTTGTTTGCAGAAATTGCCGGTTGTTATAGCTGTAGATCGTGCAGGTCTGGTTGGAGAAGATGGTGAGACTCATCAAGGTCTCTTCGATCTCGGTCTGCTTCTGCCATTGCCAAACATTGATATTTATTGCCCTGTAGACGAGTATAGTCTAAGACTGTCTATTGACGCGGCACTTGATTCGGATCATCCGACTGTTGTTAGATATCCGAGAAGCTCGGTTCCGGATCCAATATTTGCGGATACATATAACAAGAATTTAGATGTTTTATACGGTAGAAGAATTGCATCTGGGACAGCTTGTACAGTCGTTGTGCTCGGTGTTCTTGCGGAGAATACCCTGGAAGCGGTGAAACAGCTGAAAGAAGATTTTGAAATTGATTGTGATACTTATGCCGTTGTCCGGGCTAAACCATTTCGATCAAATGAAATTATTGAGTCTTGCAGAAAAACAGGAAAACTTGTTGTAATTGAAGAAGGTTTAATCAGGGGTGGGTTCGGAGAATCGATATTGCCAGAGTTGATAGAGCATGTTCCCGGACTCGAAGCATGTCTTCATGGTGTACATGAAATGAGTTATGATCAGGCTGGAAGGTTTGAATTATTACAAGAGCATAAGCTCGATAGCTGTGGTATCATCTCCGTTATTCGCGATTTTATCGCTGAAAAACATAATTAAATAGATAATATGCGATGTATTCGCATAATTAATCCGTTATAATAGATAAGCTGGCATTTCAAAAATGATACACATATATGATTGATCCGACTTTTGACCGTAGAGAGGATTCAGATGCAGATAGGTATATATTCAAACCCGGAAAAAGACCATGGCTATGTGACAGCAGTAAGATTAGCTGAGATTATTTTGCGTCACGGCTCAACACCTGTTGTTGACAAGCGATATCAGGATACTGCGATTGCTGAGCTTACAGGTGTCATCATTGCTGATTTCGCAGATGCTGATATGATTATTTGTCTTGGTGGGGATGGTACTTTTCTCTCGGCGGTTCATCTGCCAAATTGCCAGCATGTGCCTATGATTGGTGTCAATCTTGGAAGTGTAGGTTTTTTGCCGGAGATATTGCCGGATGCCCTCGAAGCAGCTGTTGCAATGATTGTTGACGGCAAATATAGAATAGAAGAACGTATGATGCTTGAGGCAGAATGCTTCAGTCCGGATGACGAGTTGATTGAATCCGGCTTCGCTCTGAATGATGTTGTAATATCGAGAGGACGGCACTCGCGTATATTGACTCTTGATTTAAAAATTAATGGAGTTGAAGTTGAGCGTATCCCTGGTGATGGTGTTATCGTATCAAGTCCAACTGGTTCGACAGCCTATTCTTTATCAGCTGGCGGACCCATTGTTCATCCAAACTTGCAGCTGATAATGATTAACCCAATATGTCCGCATACTCTGCACAATCGAAGTTATTTGACGGATGCGGACAGTGAGGTTGTTATAACAATATGTGATTACCCATGCCATACTCTTGTAGCTATTGATGGAAGACAAGAAATAGAAGTAGCAAGTGGCAGCCGAATAGTTGTTCGCAGATCACGAAGCAATTTTTCTATAATCAGATTATATGATGATCAATTCTTTGCTACCATACCTCAGAAGATACATGCCAGGGGGAACATAAGATGAAGCCTAATCGTAATGAAAGACAAAGCAAAATTTTACAATTGATAAAAGAAAGTCCCATTGGTACGCAGGAAGAACTTGTTGAACGTCTCCAAAACGCAGGTCTTGATGTAACTCAGGCAACAGTTTCCAGAGATATAAAAGCACTTGGTGTAATAAAAGTTTCGATAGGGCAGGGTGGACAAAAATATGTTGCAATGGAACGTAGTGGTGAAGCGGCTTCCGGCAGATTGATGAAGGTTTTTGCTGAAGCTGTTTTACAAATAGACACTGCTATGAATCTTGTTATTGTTAAAACACTTCCTGGCATGGCACAGGCATCCGCTTCGGCGCTTGATTCTATGCATCTGCAGGAAGTTGTCGGCAGTATAGCCGGTGATGATACTTTGTTTATCGCGACTGATTCAGTTATAGACGCACAGAAGCTAACAGATCATTTAAACAAACTGACACGACAATAATAAGACCGGTACTCTTGGTAAACCGGAGGTATTTTAATGCTGACCCGAATTGCAATCAGAGATTTTGCTTTGATAGAAATGACAGAGTTTGAGCCAGAATCTGGACTGGTTATAATTTCTGGTGAAACCGGAGCTGGCAAATCTATCTTGATAGATGCCATCGGGGCTCTTCTGGGTAATCGTTTATCCAGAGAGATGATTAGACATGATCAGGAAAAGGCTTCGGTTGAAGCGCAATTTCTTGAAGCTGATAAATATCTACCAGACGAACTTGTTAATGAACTTGATCTTGACGAAAATGGAGAACTTATATTATCAAGAGAAATAAATAGTCAAGGACGTGGCTTATGTCGGATTAACGGTCGTATGGTCAATCAGAGCTATTTGAAACAAGTGGTTGGTTATCTTATTGATATTCATGGACAAAATGATCAACAGACAATTTTCAGGCAGGAAACTCACCTTAAATTGCTCGACAGATATGGCGGAACCAGTATAGATTTAGGCAAAAGTGAGTGGAATAAGCAGCGGCAGGTTTGTCTTGATATAAAAGCACAACTTGACATGCTTGGCAGAGACCCTGAAGAGCGTGCCAGACAGATTGATTTACTTGCCTATCAAATTGATGAACTTGAGAGAGCTGCGCTAAAACCAAATGAAGAAGAAAAGTTAATTAAGAGACAAAAACTATTATCAAGTCTTGAACGCATACAAGAGAATCTTAGTGGAGCCCTCGATCTTATTTCGGCTGACGAAGATGACGCTATTCCCGCTCTTCTGGCACAATCTTGTGCCTATCTGGAATTTCCGGCAAGACATCTTGAACCGGCAAGAAATATTTCGCGTGATCTTGCTGCGATGATAGATCAAATAGCTGTTTATGCCAGCGATTTAAGAGATTTGCAGGAGCGTTACCGCTCACAGCCTGCTGAACTGGAAAAAGTTCAGCATAGACTTGACTTGATATCAAAATTGAAGAGAAAATATGGCAAAACAGTAGATGATATAATCCACTATCTTGAAATGGCACGTGCTAAATATCAAGTTTTGCAAGATGGAGAGAAAAAATTTGGCAGTTTAAGAGAATTGCTTGAAAAAGAATTGTCTAATCTAAATCTTGCTGCGGAAGCGTTAATGACCAAACGTGCTGATATCAGCAGTAAGCTTGAGTTAGAAATTGCCAGACAGTTACAAGATCTTGGTATGAAAGAAGTTAAATTTAAAGTTGATCTTACGGTGACAAAAGCGACAGAAGAAAACCTGAATCGTACCGATTGTTGCCAAGCTGCTTTTATGATATCTCCTAATGCGGGAGAACCTCTGAAACCTCTTGTGAAAATCGCGTCAGGCGGTGAAGCATCAAGAGTTCTTCTGGCGATTAAGACAATTCTGGCAGATGCTGATAGTCTGCCTGTATTGATCTTCGATGAAATAGATACTGGTGTAAGCGGTCATACAGCTTCCATGGTAGCGCGGAAACTTAAACAAATTAGCAGCGGAAGACAAATTATGTGTATAACACATATGGCACAAATTGCAGCACAAGCTGATCAACATTTATTGATTGAAAAAACCAGCGATGGCATACATACCTCAACTGATTTGATTGTGCTTGACCGTGAAGCCAGACTCAAAGAGCTTGCCAGATTATTAAGTGGCGGTATTGCTGATCATCAGGCTCGTGAACTGGCAGAAAAATTAATGATTCAGTAATTCTATACTCATTATAAATCTTCTTTCTCTGCTTGATACAATTGAGTAAGAGCTTCTTTGAAATCCATCGGTAATGGAGCTGAAACGGTTACTTTTTTTAACGTTTCTGGATGAGTAAATGTTAATGAAGCCGCATGCAGCGCTTGTCTTGGTATGAATTTATCCGCCTGTTTATCTGTGTCCGCAGCAGTTTCTTCAATACCATATAACCAGTCGCCAAGCAGAGGGTGACCGATACTCTTACTATGTAGTCTGATTTGATGCGTTCTGCCGGTTATTAGTTTGTATTTTACAAAAGATACATTGCTGCGTTTGAAATAATGTAAGCTTGTCCATATTGTTTGCGCGCTCGATCCGTTTTCATCAATCCGTCGAAGCATAATGCTATTGGGATCACGACCTATAGGCAAATCAATAATTCCCGACTTCTGAGGTAATTTACCGTGAACCAGTGCAACATAACTCTTGTCCATGGCATGAGAACTAATTACATGGTGAGCGTGACCATTCATAGCAATAAGCAGCAGACCGGAAGTATCACGGTCGAGCCTGATGACCGGATGAAGATGTTGATCAGCTAAACGATCAGTTACAGATCCTTTTTCATGAAGATATGTTGGATGCGTAACCATTCCGGCCGGCTTATTGACAATAATCAGCCAATCATCCTGAAATATTACCGGTAACAAAGGGTCATCGCGCAGTTCAATACTGTGTTTGCCTTCCGGCCAATATTGCGCTTCAAGGACGTCACCGACTGCAACTGATTCTATCATTCTAATATGTTTGCCATTACAAGTGAGACTGCCATATAATCTGACCTTTTTACTCATAAGTCTGGACATACCGGTTCTTGAACAAAGAACATCTACTGCTCTTCTCCCATTGTCTTCATGTGTTACAATATATATCAAACGCAAGATAAAAATCCTCCTGTAGATTTCCATTTAACACGTTTACAGAAATCATGTCAATTTGCAGTTTTTTTTTGGAAAATGATTGTAGAAATCAATAATCTTTGGTATTGTATTCACTTGGGAGGTGAGTCAAATCATGGGAGCAACAAAAACAATGACTCATGACGAGAAGGTCCAGGCACTGGACCAGGTAATCCAGCGTCATGCCGCTAATGGCAGGAAGGCGCTGATGCAGGTTTTGCAGGAAGCGCAAGGTATCTATGGGTATCTGCCGCTTGACGTACAGAGAGCAGTGGCCTTCGGCCTCGGCGTATCTGTCGCGGAAGTGTATGGTGTTATTTCATTTTATTCCTTCTTTTCACTAACTCCGAAGGGCGAATACGAAATAAGCATCTGCATGGGTACGGCCTGTTACGTCAAAGGATCTCAGGCGATCCTTGAAAAAGTAGAATCAGAGATTGGAATCAAGGCCGGCGAATGTACTAAGGATGGCAGATTCTCAATTAATGCCTGCCGTTGTATTGGTGCCTGCGGACTGGCTCCGGTAATAACAATCAACGAAGACGTTTATGGACGTCTCACGGCTGACGAGATTCCGTCAATACTGGCAAAATACAAGGAGGCGTAAGCTCATGGATCTTTACAGAGCACATGTCCTGGTTTGTTGCGGTACTGGCTGCACCTCATCTCAATCACCCAGGATTATTCAGAACTTTGAAGAACAGCTGGCTGATAACAATATCAGTAATGAAGTAAAAGTAGTTAAAACAGGTTGTTTTGGCCTTTGTGCAGAAGGCCCTATCGTAGTTGTATACCCAGAAGGTGTTATGTATTTCAGAGTATCCCCTGAGGATGTGGCTGAAATCGTTTCCGAACATCTGGTAAAAGGCCGCTTCGTAACAAGATTAATGACCGTTTCACATGAGACACAAGTAGATCATGCTAAAAATGTTGAGGAATCTGACTTCTTTAAGAAGCAGTTGCGTGTGGCACTCAAAAATTGTGGTGTCATCAACCCGGAAATTATAGAAGAGTATATCGCTCATGACGGCTATGCGGCTCTGGGTAAGATTCTCACAGAGAAAATTGCTCCGCTTGATGTTGTTGACACAATCAAGAAGTCCGGTCTTCGTGGACGTGGCGGCGGTGGATTCCCTACCGGCATGAAATGGGAGTTCGCGGCTAAGCAGGTAAACGATCAGAAGTACGTTTGCTGTAATGCTGACGAAGGCGATCCGGGTGCATTTATGGATCGTTCAATCCTTGAAGGTGATCCTCACGCTGTTGTTGAAGCTATGGCTATAGCTGCTTATGCGATTGGCGCTAATCAGGGTTATGTTTATGTGCGTGCTGAATATCCGATAGCTGTACAGAGACTTCAGTTGGCAATAGATCAGGCTCGTGAATATGGATTAATAGGTAAAAATATATTCGACAGTGGTTTTGATTTCGAAGTTGAAATCAGACTTGGTGCCGGTGCTTTTGTCTGTGGTGAAGAGACAGCGCTGATGCGTTCAATTGAGGGCAAACGTGGTAATCCTACACCGCGTCCGCCATTCCCGGCTGTCAAAGGTCTGTTTGGTAAACCGACCATTTTGAATAATGTTGAAACCTATGCCAATATTCCGTCAATTATTCGTAATGGCGCTGAATGGTTCTCCACGATGGGAACAGAGAAGAGCAAAGGTACCAAGGTGTTTGCTCTCGGCGGCAAGGTTAACAATGTTGGCCTGGTTGAAATTCCGATGGGAACAACTGTTCGTGAGATCGTATTTGATATTGGTGGCGGTATTCCTGGTGGTAAAGAGTTTAAAGCTGTACAAACCGGTGGTCCTTCTGGTGGATGTATCCCGGCTTCTCTGCTTGATGTTCCTATTGATTATGACAATCTGATCGCAGCCGGTTCAATGATGGGCTCTGGTGGTATGATTGTTATGGACGAAGATACCTGCATGGTAGATATCGCGAAATTCTTCCTGGAATTCACAGTAGAAGAATCATGCGGTAAATGTGCTCCTTGCAGAATCGGTACTACCAGAATGCTTGAATTGCTCGAAAAAATTACATCGGGCAAGGGATCCATGGAAGATATTGATAATCTTGAGAGAATCGCTGTATCAATTAAGGAAGGTTCTCTGTGTGCGCTTGGACAGACCGCGCCTAATCCTGTGCTTTCTACTCTTAAGCATTTCCGCGAAGAGTATATTGAACATGTTACAGAGAAAAAATGCCGCTGTGGTGTTTGTAAAGAACTTACAACCTTCTATATTATCCCTGATCTGTGTAAGAAATGCGGACTGTGTGCTAAGCGTTGTCCTGTTAACTGCATCAGCGGTGTACTTGGCAAAGAACCGTACGTTATTGATGCCAGCAAGTGTATCAAGTGCGGCGCCTGTGAGCAGGCATGTAAGTTTAAGGCAATAATCCGTAAGTGATACCGAGTAAGGAGCGTGAATTAAGTGAACATGGTAAACGTGACAATAGATGATGTCCAGGTTAGTGTTCCTTCCAATTTTACAATTTTGGAAGCTGCACGTAAGGCCGGCGTCAACATACCGACCCTTTGCTACATGAAAGGTATCAATGAGGTTGGTGCCTGCCGTGTATGTCTTGTCGAAGTAGTCGGCGGACGTGCTCTGGCCGCTGCCTGTGTCAACCCCGTCACAGATGGCATGATTGTTAAAACTAATAGTAATAGAGTACGTGCGACCAGAAGATCTACTCTGGAAATGATCTTGTCGGATCATAATAGAGAATGTCTGTCATGTATCCGCAACAAAAATTGCGAGCTGCAGGATTTGGCTGAACGTTACAATATCCGTGAGATATCCTATGAAGGCAAGAAGAGCGAGCCTAAAATAGATGATAAGTCACAATCAATATACCGCGATGCCAGCAAATGTATTTTGTGTGGTCGTTGTGTAGCCGCTTGTGAGAAACAGTCTATTGGTGTGCTTTCATTCCTGAATCGCGGTTTTGATACTAAAATCGGACCTGCATATGATATCAGTATGGCAGATGCCCCGTGTGTGTACTGTGGACAGTGTATTATTGCTTGCCCTGTCGGCGCTTTGCATGAGAAGGAAGAGGATCAGAGAGTATTCGATGCTATCAATGATCCTAAGAAGCATGTAGTAGCTCAGGTTGCTCCGGCGGTTCGCGCTGCCCTTGGTGAAGAGTTTGGTCTTCCTATGGGCACACGGGTTACCGGAAAAATGTTTGCAGCATTACATCGCATGGGCTTCGACAAAGTTTACGATACAAACTTCGGTGCTGACCTCACAATTATTGAGGAAGGTAATGAGCTGCTTAATCGCATTAGCAATGGCGGCAAACTGCCTATGATTACCTCATGTTCTCCAGGTTGGATCAGATTTGCTGAGTTCTATTATCCGGATTTCCTGGATAATCTCTCGACTTGTAAATCACCTCATCAGATGGAAGGCGCGATTATTAAGTCATATTATGCTCAGAAGAAGGGTATAGCGCCTGAAGACATCTTCGTTGTTTCAATTATGCCTTGTACATCTAAAAAAACTGAGGCTTCACGCGAAGAGATGTTTAATCCAACAACAGGACAACGTGATGTTGACGCTGTTGTAACAACTCGTGAGTTTGCCAGAATGATAAAGACTGCTGGTATTGATTTCTTGAAATTACCTGATGAAACACCGGATAATGATCTTATTGGTGAGTACTCGGGTGCTGGAGTTATTTTCGGAGCGACCGGCGGTGTTATGGAAGCTGCTCTACGTACTGTTGCTGACATCCTTGAAGAACAGGATATGCCTGAATTTGAGTATAAGACTGTCCGAGGAGTAGGTGCTGGCATTAAAGAAGCTGAGCTTAAGATTGGCGGACATGATCTACGTGTAGCAGTGGCACATAGTACTGCGGCAGCACGTAAGCTGCTTGATGCTATACGTGCAGGCACTGCTCCTGAATATCATTTTATTGAAATTATGGGCTGTGATGGCGGTTGTGTATGCGGTGGCGGTCAGCCTCAGGTCAAAGCTCAAGACCTTATGGACATTGATATCCGTGAGCTTAGAGCAAAAGCACTGTATGAGGAAGATGAGAGCAGAGCAATCCGCAAATCTCATCAGAACCCTGATATTGTTGAGCTATACAAGAATTTCCTCGGTGAAGCTAATGGACATTTGTCGCATGAATTACTCCATACTCATTATCATGCAAGAGAAATATATCCTGACAGCGTTCTGGCTGAAGAAAACGAATAAAAACCACTCAAAAATCAATTATTATACGACCCGGCTTAACAGCCGGGTTGTTTTAATATGTTGACAATATAGCTGTTGTTTCTATAGAATATAAAAGATACAGAATACAGCTATTTTGTTGAATCTGTTGCAACTTGATAAATATATATGGGGGTGATTGCCATTCACTGGCTGGAACTGATTATCGGTCTGGTCATAGGGCTTGTTATTGCAGCTGCTGTAACGATTGTTTATTTTCGTGCAGGCTTCAGCAAAAAGAGTAAAGAACTATTAGCTGAACAAGAAAAGGCTGAACAATCTGCTGCCGACATGGTAGCGGAAGCTCAGAAGACCGGTGAAAACAGAAAAAGAGAACTCCTTCTCCAAGCCAAGGAGGAGATACATAAAACAAGGCTTGAATTTGAAAAAGATGTTCGAGAGAAAAAGAGTGAACTGCAGCGTGAGAGAAACCGTCTTGATCAGAAGGAAGAATCACTGGAGAAGAAACTTGAAGCTCTTGATCAAAAGGAAGAAGCTCTGGAAGCTCGTGTCAGCGATGTGCTGGCGCTTGAAGAAAACGCGAGAGAGCTTGAGAGACAAAAAGTTATTGAATTGGAACGCATTTCCAGTCTTACTGTAGAAGATGCCAAAAATCTGGTATTGGACGAAGCAAGAGTGGAATACCGTCATGACATGGCGGTAATGCTCAGACAGATGGAAGAGACTGCAAAGGAAGAGGCCGACCGCAAAGCAAAAGAAATTATAGTCAGCTCAATTCAAAGATATGCTGCTGATTATGTTTCTGAAACAACTGTTTCTGTGGTAACTTTGCCTAACGATGAAATGAAGGGTCGAATCATCGGTAGAGAAGGACGTAATATTAGGACAATAGAGACTCTAACCGGCGTAGATTTGATCATTGATGATACACCTGAAGCTGTAATTCTATCCAGTTTTGACCCGATTCGCAGAGAAATTGCCAGAATCACTATTGAAAAACTCGTGCTTGATGGAAGAATACATCCTGCCCGAATTGAAGAAATGGTTGATAAGGCACGCAAAGAGGTTGAGACTACAATCAAACAGGAAGGCGACCGTGCTGTTTTTGAAACAGGTATCATGGGGTTGCATCCTGAGATCATCAAGATGATGGGAAAATTGCGTTATCGTACAAGTTATGGACAGAATGTTCTACAGCATTCCATTGAGGTTTGCTGGTTGACTGGTATGATGGCTGCAGAACTGGGACTTGATGTGATGTTGGCCAAGAGAGCAGGTTTGCTGCACGATCTTGGTAAGGCTGCGGATTTTGAGATGGAAGGTTCACATATTTCTCTTGGTGCTGAAATTGCCAGGAAATATAAAGAAGGACCTGATGTCGTCAATGCGATTGAATCGCATCACGGAGATGTTGAGCCGAGCTCAATGATATCAGTGCTGGTTGCTGCTGCGGATGCTATATCGGCAGCACGTCCGGGAGCGAGACGTGAAAATCTTGAGACTTATATTAAGAGGATTCAGAAACTTGAAGAAATCGCGAACTCATTTGAAGGTGTTGAAAAAACATATGCTATTCAAGCAGGGCGTGAAATCAGGGTTATGGTCAGTCCGGAAAATGTTCGGGATGACGAGATGATTCTCAAAGCCAGAGAAATTTGCAAAAAGATCGAGCAGGAGCTTGATTATCCTGGACAGATTAAGGTTCACATTATACGTGAAACCAGAGTTACAGAATTTGCCAAATAGACAAGTGTTTCTATAACTTGATTGATTTGAAGGATATGTAAGAGAGGAGTCATATGACTCCTCTTTTTTTGCAGGCTTGACTTTATAATGATAAAATAGAGAAAATTAATTGGAGGAAATTATTTGAATATATTATTTATCGGCGATATAGTCGGGGCAAGTGGTAGGAATTTGTTAAGAGATCACTTATCAGTAATTCGTGAGCGATTCGCGATTGATGTTTGCATTGCTAATGGCGAGAATGCTGCTGCAGGTCTTGGTATAAGTGTTCCTTTGGCGGAAGAAATTCACGAGTATGGTGTTGATTTAATTACCATGGGTAATCATACCTGGTCTAAACGTGATTTGATAAAAACTATTGATGATTTACCATACGTTATCAGACCAGCGAATGGACCTGCTTCCTGGCCTGGACGTGATCATGGTTTGATAAGATATGAGACTGGTAATGTTATAGTAATAAATCTTCTTGGCAGAGTATATATGGATGCGCATAATGACCCTTTTCAAATGATTGTACCTTTTGTCGAACAGCTAAAAGCAAAATATAAGACTAAAATTGTAGTTGTCGATTTTCACGCGGAAGCGACTTCTGAAAAAATAGCGATGGGCTGGTATCTTGATGGTAGGGTTACGTTGGTCGCAGGTACTCATACGCATGTTCAAACCGCAGACGAGAGAATTCTTGAAGCGGGAACAGCATATATTACAGATGCCGGTATGACAGGCCCGGTTGATGGAATAATAGGTATGGACAGAGAATCATCTCTAAGAAGGTTTGTTGAACGTCTGCCTGCTCCTTATGAGGCCGCCAGAGGGCGTTCAGCTCTGCACGGTGTTATCATTAATGTAGATACCGCAAGTGGTCAGGCCAGATCAATTCACAGGCTCAGTTGGCCATATTCTATCGGAAGTGGAGAATAATACTTGAAGAAGTTTTTTTTATGCGAAATAGTCTCAGATAAGCAGTCTGAGAAGATATCTTCAATTCATAAGAAAAATTACAGAATATACAGATGCTTAATTTCTCCTGTTTTAATTTTTGTCATGTTGCTGATATCAGTTGGATGTTCACAAGGGACTATGCACAATACAGCTCAAACTTCATCAACTGAAATCAATATAGAAAATCAACCAATAGAACAGGAACAAACAGAGTCCGGAGCTATCCGGTTATGGTGGACGCCAAGACAAAATTTGAATCCAGTTATGGATCAGACTTATAGTGGTCAAGCTGCTTATAAGCTAATTTATGATTCGCTTGTAGAGTTTGATAAAAATGGTTTGTATCAATACAACCTGGCAAACAGTATCGTATGGTCTGATAATGGTCTGCAATTGACTGTCTATATTGACGAGAATATTAGTTTCCATGATGGTACAGAATTGTCCGCGTACGATGCTGCGGCGTCTCTTGCCTGGCTTTGGTCACAATATGGTGGACCAGTTTTTAATAGTGCTGACTGGACTGATATGGGAATAGATGATCAAGATACAAATTCATCTGAAACGGTTGAAACAACCGAAACATCTGAAGATAATGAAACCCCGGTTAATGATGATGAACTTGATGAGGATGAGGATCAAGCAGATCCAGACGATCTAACAACAGTTTATCCGCAAAGACCAGATATGCAGGAATTATTTTCCAGTCTTCAGAGCATTGAAATTGAGAATGAATATGTTTTTTCTTGTTTATTGAGTGAAGCTCAGGTTGAGTTTATATCTGTTCTTGACTACCCGGTGATTCCTGCTTCAAGTTGGTCTGCTGATGACGCTTTTTCAATTATTCCAGGAACTGGCAGTTACGCTATATCAGAAATGATGGAAAATGGAGATTTGGTATTGAAAAATATTGACAGCGATGGCAAAGCAGCGGATGTAATAATTAAGCAATTCCCTGATGTTCACAAGGCAATGCAGGCACTTGAAAATGATCAGTTGGATCTTGTTCTGCTTGATTCTGACAGGTTTGCTGATTATATGAATAGAAAAAATCTTGAGCTCATCAGATATACAGGGGATTCATCTGTGTTTTTAACGATTAATACGAATAGTGGAACTTTTGCCAGTGTTGAAAAACAGTTGTGGTTGAAATCGAAAATTAATAGAAGTGCCATTCTTGATACCGGGTTCTGGCCGGGTGAGCTGTCCGATATCCCGTTATCAATAAATAATGATCTGATAACAAGTATAGATAGAGATTATTTAGATGTTTTGAGTGATTTATATCAAGAGTATGGGCTCGATATGGCACTGATTGATCATAATTTTAGCTTAAGCAGTGTAATTGAAACAGAGACAGAATCAGATAATGATGATTCTCAACTTGAAACTGTTGATTTAGTTGTACCTCAATCCGAATATCTACAGGGAACAGTGGCAAGAATTGTCGATATTCTGTCAGATAATTTTGACGTAATGATTACTTATCTTGATGAATCTTCTTATGAACAAGCGCTTGAAAATAGAGATTATGATTTAGTTTTGTGTGAGAGTGGGTTGCCTAAACCTGAAGAGCCAGCCTGGCTGTACGGTTTCGATGGATCTGTTAAGGGAATTGAGCTACTGGATAATCCTGGATTGCTTGATTATGACAGTAAGCGTATACAACTAAGTCTGTATCATGATGTATGGTATACACCAGTTGAAACTGGTAGAATAGACGCTGCAGAGATTTATGGTGAATATGCCGAAGCTATGATGCAAACAGCAGCAGCTTCTCCGTATATACATTTGTATTTATCTTTTGAGGCCGTTGCATATGGCGATAGAGTGCAAGGTCAGAATCAACCTGATAAGAATAATCCTTATCGGGGAATAGAGGAGTTGTGGATATGGTCTGGGCAATAATTATTATTCTGCTGGCCGCAGCTGATCAGATTATTAAATATTTCGTGGTTAACAACATAGCTTATGGAGAATCCGTTAGCGTTGTACCTTCGTTTTTCTACCTTGCAAGCAGAAGAAATACAGGTGCTGCCTGGAGTTTCCTGGCTGATCAGGATTGGGGCATATATTTTCTGGCTGGTGTTTCGGCCCTTGTTACCGCGATTTTGATTTATATTATTTATAAAACACCTTACAAGAAATTGAAGATAGTTCTATCGGTTCTGGCCGGTGGCAGCATTGGCAATCTAATTGATCGTGTTTATCAGGGTTTCGTAGTTGATTATCTGGACTTCCATTTTGGCAGTTATAATTTCCCGACTTTTAACCTTGCTGATATTCTGATCGTTTGCTCAACCATTGTGCTGTGCTTAATAATTTTTACAGATCATAGAATTATTGAGCATCCTTTTGGTTTAAATACCGATACAACAAGCTCTGATGATAAACAAGTTGGAGAAATAGATGAAGAGGTCAATAATAATGAATCAGTATGAACTGATAATGGATAATAGCGGACAACGACTCGATGCTTGGCTATCTGCTCATATGACGGATCTATCTCGTTCATATATAAACGAGCTTATCAAGTTAGGCAGAGTACAGGTTGACGGTAACATCATAAAAAAACCATCTCTTAAACCAGAAAATGGAGCCAAAGTTTTTGTAGATGTTCCCGAGCCGGAGCTTATTGATGTTAAACCTCAAGATATAGCTTTGAATATAGCATATGAAGATGAGTGGCTTCTTGTTATTGACAAGCCTCAAGGCATGGTGGTTCATCCGGCTGCAGGTCATAAGGACGGAACACTTGTTAATGCCCTTCTTGCTTATTGTAAGGGTGAATTATCAGATATAAACGGTGTTATCAGACCAGGCATTGTCCATAGAATCGATAAAGATACTTCTGGTTTGCTGCTGGTGGTTAAAAATAATCTTGTCCACAACAGTATAGCCGATCAGATTAGAAAACATGAAGTTGTTCGCACATATAGAACTGTGGTTTATGGCAGTATGCCGGCTGATAAAGGTACTATTGACGCGCCGGTAGGTCGTGACAAGAAACATCGCCAGAGAATGGCTGTAGTGGCCGATGGCAAACCATCGGTAACTCATTTTGAAGTTTTGGAACGGTACGCAAAAGCGACATATATTGAAGCCCGACTTGAAACTGGTAGAACTCATCAGATAAGAGTCCACATGAAATATGCCGGGCATCCGGTAATTGGCGACCCATTATACGCTCCCGGCAGGCCGAATTTCGATTTAAATGGACAGGCTTTGCATGCCTGCCAGCTTAGCTTCACACATCCGATAACAGGTCAGGTTCTTACTGTTGAGAGTCCGCTTCCTGATTGGTTTGATAATTTATTGGAGAAGCTGAAATGAATGATCACAAACTGGCAAAGTGGCTATCGAAGACAGCTAATAAACAGAAATTGATGTTGTTAGTTCTCTTCTTACTGTTTGGCATTGTTGTCAGTAATCATATTTCGATGGTTCAAGAAACTAACAAGGCGAGTAGTCTTGTCGAGAGCTATAATGAGTTGCAAAAAGAGTTGAACAGTCTTACAGCTACAAATGAACAGTTACAGACTGAAAATCAGGAGCTTCAACAAGAACGTGAAAATGTTATTAACACAGTTCTTGAACGGGAAGGCTATGACCAATTATCAGAAGAAATCAGTCGTATAAGAATTCTCGCCGGTTTTACTGAGGTTCGTGGTGAAGGCGTTATTGTAACTTTGAACGATAAGCCCGATTATGATCCCTTACGTGACCCTGTGGCTTCAATCATTCATGATGGCAATATTCGCCACGTTGTTAATCTGCTGATCAATAGCGGAGCAGCGGCGGTGTCAATTAATGGTATAAGAGTTGTTAATACGTCCGGGATTTATTGTATAGGGCCGACCATTCTCTGCAACAAGGAACGTATGACACCACCATACAGAATTTCAGCCCTTGGACCTGCTTCAATGATGTATAATGCTGTTGTATCTGATCAGGTTATTAATCAGTTAACAATACCGGAAATCGGAATTATTGCTAACGTGGAGAAAATAGACGAAGTTGTTATACCTCCGTTTAATGAAGCAGATAATTTTGAACAGTATATCAATCAGTTGGAGGTCGTTAAGAATGAAGATTAACGCCATGAGGTCGATAGCTTTTACCATTATTTGTATGATTTTGGGAATTTTGATTGCTCTGCAGATGAAGAATGTTAACGCGGATAATGTCACTGAGCAGAAGCTGGAAGAATTGTATAATAACATTGTAGAATACAGTAGGAAAAATGAGGAGTTATCGAAGAGAAACGCTGAGTTGTACTCATATATTGAACTTCTTGAGCAGGATTACGCTTCTGGTAATGCTTATATTGAGACAATCATCAAGGAGAGAGAAAGAGCAGCGGTCTTCGCCGGGTTACGTGAGGTCAGTAATTTTGGATTAACTATCAGAATAAGCGCTCCACCAGAGGTTATGGTACGAGACAGCGTATTAAGGCAATTTGTAAATGAGTTGAGAGCTCTTGGAGCCCAGGCTATTTCGATCAATGACGAACGGATGGTTGCTATGTCAGAAATCAGAGCTAGTAATCAGGATATTATTATCAATGGGAAAAACTATGATCGTAGAAATGCTTTTGAAATCAAAGCAATAATTGATCCCGGTAAAGAAGCTTATTTTCTCGATTATCTGGACAAAGTAAGAGTTTCTGTTCAGACGGATCTAAGTGCGGATCAGTATGACATAGCCATACAGACAGTAGATAATGTAACCATACCGGCTCTTAAAGAAGACAGTATAGCTTTTAAAATAGACCTGCTTCTCCCGTCGGTACAGTAATGATAAGTGCAGAAACAAAAAGTAATGCTAAAAATAATTAAGGAGCAAAATGGAGAGAAGAATAGTTATTGAGCACGCCCAGAATGCTGCCGAATTGTTTGGCAGTATAAACGGAAACATGACTGTTATTGAGCAACTTCTTTCAGTTAATATTGATATTACTGAAGATGGTCTTGTATTAAATGGTGAAGATAGTGATATAAGCAAGGCAGAAACAGTTATAAACAGATTGATTGAGATGAATCGACAGGGTCATGCGGTTAATTTGCAGCTTGTAACGTATCTGGCAGATTCAGCCAGACAAGGATTGATGGATCAAGTTGCTTCATATTCTCCTGATAGTGTTTGTGTTACCGCTAAGGGCAGGCCAATCAGGAGCAAAACTTTGGGGCAGAAGAATTATGTTGAAGCGATAAGTAAAAATGACATAACTTTTGCCATTGGTCCTGCAGGTACGGGTAAAACTTTTCTGGCTGTTGCTATGGCTGTAAACGCGTTCCGCGCCCAGCAGGTTTCTCGTATTATTTTAACAAGACCGGCAGTCGAGGCTGGTGAGAAGCTTGGTTTTCTGCCGGGGGATCTGCAGACCAAAGTTGATCCGTATATGCGTCCGCTGTATGACGCATTACACGAACTGATGGGAACAGATCAATATTTGAAGAACCTTGAAAAAGGGTTGATTGAAGTTTCTCCATTGGCATATATGCGCGGCAGAACGCTTGATGAAGCGTTTATTATTTTAGATGAAGCTCAAAACACAACTCCAGAGCAAATGAAAATGTTCCTGACCAGACTCGGTTTTGGCTCAAAAGCGGTTGTTACTGGTGATATTACACAAATAGATCTACCCAGAGATAAGAGATCGGGTCTTATCGAAGCCAGAAGAATCCTTCAGCGTGTTGAAGGTTTATCTTTTGTTGAACTGACAAAACGTGATGTGGTTCGAAATCCACTTGTACAGAGGATTATTGCTGCTTATGAAAAAGCAGGAATGAAGGGAGGCTGATTATCAGTATGCATCTTTCTCAGAAGCTTCAGCGTTTTATGCTGCTCATTTCAGCGCCTGTACTATTTTTGGCGATAGCTTTTGCCATTTATTACGGCTCTATTCCAGAAAAATATCAGCTGAGGCCTGGTGACGCAAGTCCGTTTGATATTACATCGCCACGCAGTATCAGGGATCCCGTTGAGACCAGATTACGTGCAGAAAAGGCAGCGGCCGAAGTTCCTGACGTTATGTTAAGATCTGAGCAGATTGTTGCTGAAGTTATGTCTGATAAAGATGTTTTGTTAAGTATAATTAGTTCACATCGTGCGAAGTATCAAACAGAATTGGAAGCTTACGAAGCTGCTGTAACCGCCGCAAATCAGAATCCTGAAGATGATATTACTGATCAGGATTTACCAGACGTTCCAGAAGCTCAAGTGCAATCAGAACTGCTGATCAAAGAGATTAACGATAGTTTGAATGTTGTAATACTCGCGGAAGACGCGCTTGCTCTTGTGCGTATGGAAAATAG
The DNA here is from genome assembly GCA_028695145.1 of Eubacteriales bacterium. GTDB lineage: Bacteria > Bacillota > Clostridia > Saccharofermentanales > UBA5734 > JAAYFZ01. Next base: position 6,691 of record JAQVJP010000023.1, on the reverse strand, counting down.
TAGATTTGAGAGTTTGAGTGGTCATGTTTCGTCTCTAATGTCACTTATTATGAGTCAGCCGGTTGACACTTCCGCGCTGAGACTTGAGCTTAATCAGCGCATTCAGACGCTGTCAGAGTCGATGAATTTTTATCGGGAAGATGCTGGACTTGTCGAGAGAATACTTGGTCTTGTGCTCAAACCCAATGTTGTTTATGATGCTGTTTCTACAGCAAATGCCCGACAAGCAGCTTATGAGAGAGTGTTGAATAATCCTGTTATGATTGAGCGCGGTACCCGTATTGTTCTGATGGATGATATTATAACTGATGAAACATATGCTCTGCTTGAAGAACTTGACTTGATTGATAGCGGAATGTTTGACATAAGACATTTCCTTGGTATTATTCTGTTATTGCTGATTCTCACTTCAGTAGCTGTTTTCTATCTGCGCAAATTTGAACCTGAGATAATAAAACAAACAGGTAATCGAATATCTCTGCTGCTTGCAGTGATAATCCCATTAATTGTTTCCATTTATACTGTCAGAGATTTTCCGCTTACAGCCCCGGTCTATTTCGCGGCGGTACTTATTTCGGCATATTTTGGCTTCAGAACATCTATGTTGATGACAGCACTGCTTACAATGGCCGTTATGCCGATGACAGGATTCGATCCGTTGTTCCCGATTATAGCGATTAGTGGTGGTATAGTCGCTGCGCTGACTACAAAAGGTATAACACGCAGAGATAACTATGCACTTATTATTATTATGACAGCCGGAACCAATCTGGCGGTGACACTTGCTTTTGGACTTTTGCAAAAAGAAGGTTGGTCATCGCTTTCTATTCAGGCGGGTTACACGGCCATCAGCGGAACTCTATCAGTAATCGCAGCCATCGGTATTATGCCTTTGTTCGAAATGATGTTTAATACTGTTTCACCACTTAGATTGATTGAATTATCACAGCCGGGGCATCCACTGCTTCGAAGATTATTTGTTGAAGCTCCCGGCAGTTCGCAGCACAGCATGATGGTGGCAAACCTGGCTGACGCAGCAGCTAATGCCATAGGCGCAAATACACTTCTGGCAAGGGTCGGTGCTTATTATCATGATATTGGCAAACTTGAAAACCCGATTATGTTTACAGAAAATCAACAGGGCGAGAATCCTCATGATTATTTGCCACCTGAACAAAGCGCTGACATTATACTTAGTCATCCTGAACAGGGTGTAAGAATTGGCAAAAGATATAGATTGCCTGCTCCTATTTTGAAGATTATTCATGAACATCATGGATCTTCGTCACAGGCGTACTTCTATCACAAAGCTAAACAGTTAGCTGAAGAGAATGGCCTTGAGACTCCTGACATTGATAGGTATAAGTATCACTGTCCGATTCCCAGCAGCCGTGAATCAGCGATTGTGATGATTTCTGATTCGATAGAGGCAGCTGTAAAATCAACGGGTATTACTAAACTTGATGAGTTAGAAGCTCTAATCAGAAAAATAATAAAGGGGAAGAATGAACAGGATCAGCTGATTCATTCAGGCTTATCCTATAAGGATGTTGAAGATATGATCAAGTCATTCCTGCAGGTATATGCAGGCCATTTCCATGAAAGGGTGAAGTATCCTGATGAGCGTAAAGTTCCACAACCAGCAAAGTAAATATCGCGTCAAAGAGTGGAAAACTCTTATTAATGAACTTGCTGAAACTGTATTAAGCAACGAATCAGTTTCCAGCGAGTGGCTTAAACAGGGATTGGATCTTGTTGTTGAGGTGTCATTTGTTGGTCCTGTAGTAATCAGGCGGATTAACAAAGAATATAGGGATGTAGATCAAACGACAGATGTTTTGTCTTTTCCCATGTTAGATCTGCAGGATGGCCAGTTCAAGAGTGATTTGACAGACTCAGATTTTGAGATTACAGCTGATGGCAAACGAAAACTTCTGTTGGGCGATGTTTTGCTAAATTTACATCGTGCTTATCAACAGGCTGAGGAGTATGGACATAGTTTTGAGCGTGAGATAGCATTTTTATTTGTTCATTCGCTTCTGCATTTGTTAGGTTATGATCATATGGATGAGCAACGCGAAAAAATTATGATTGCCAGGCAGAAAGAAATAATGAGTATGCTGGGAATCAGCAGATAGATTTTAGGGGGATATATGGTAAATAACAACAATGATAACTTAAATAATGATAATTTCCGCTCCGGTTTTGTTGGCTTGATTGGCAGACCAAATGTTGGTAAATCAACGCTTCTTAATTATGTTTCCGGGACGAGGCTCGCTATCACTTCTCACAAAGCACAAACTACAAGAAATTTGATCAGAGCTGTATATGATGATGATGATGCGCAGATTGTATTTCTCGATACACCGGGTATGCATCAGCCTAAGAATAAACTTGGAAATTATATGGTTTCCGCGGCCAGGCAGGGTATGGCGGACGCTGATGTGATACTACTTCTGATTGAAGCTGGATACCGGCCTCATGTAGGTGCTCTTGAGAAGAGAATTCTTGAGATGGCGTCTCAGTTTAAGAAGCAGGTGATCCTTGTTATTAATAAGACAGACTCTGCGGAAAAAGAAGGAATATTACCTCTTATCGAGGCTTTTAATAATGAATATTCTTTTGCCGCGATAATTCCTGTTTCAGCGAAGACCGGCGATGGTGTAGAACTTCTTCTTGGAGAAATCAAGAAACTGTTACCGGCAGGGCCGCGATATTTCCCTGAAGATTCATATACAGATCAGACAGAAAGAATGTTGGCAGCTGAGATGATTCGTGAGCAGATTCTTCGTTTGACACATGAGGAAATACCTCATGGTACTGCAGTGGCTATAGAGTCTTTTGAAGAAGAATATGATGAAAACGACCCGAATGAGCGCCGACATGTTTCTATTAGTGCTGCAATTTTGTGCGACAAGAGTACTCATAAGGGAATGATTATTGGCAAACAAGGTCAGAAGTTGAAAGATATTGGCAGCAGGGCCAGAAAAGAGATTGAAGAAATGCTTGGATGCTCCTGCTATTTGAAATTATTTGTCAAAGTAAGAGAAGACTGGCGTAATCGCAATGGGATACTCAATGACCTTGGTTATGACAGCAGGGAATCCTGAGGTGTTTTAATATTAATGGCGCATATCAGGGCAAAAGGGTTTGTACTTAGAGATCAGCCGATTGGTGATGCCGACCGGCTGATTAGTTTGCTGACATCACAATACGGATTGATTACTGCTGCTGCACGAGGTGCTCGTAGATCACGCAGCCCACTTCTGGCGTCAACTCAGGTTTTTGCTCTTTCAGATTTTGAACTGTTTCACCACCGCGGCAGATACACCGTTGATTCAGCTGAACTTATAGAACCATTTCTGGGACTGCATCAGGATATTTATAAAATGATTTGCGCTGCTCATTTGGCTGAAGTTTTTATTGACGGGCTTAGAGATGATTTGCCCGACCGTGCGTCTTATGAGTTGTGGGGGTGGTCCACGTCTGAGCTTAACCATAGTGACGACCCGCTATTGACTGTCCATACCGCTCAGCTGAGGTTGCTATCACAAACAGGTCTTAAGCCTCCTCTTGATCATTGTGGGTTTTGCGGTACGAATCTTAACGGATCTGTCTTGTTTTCGTACGCAACTGCATCTGTAAGTTGTTTGAGCAGTAAATGTCAGTCTAATCTCAAAGGCAGGCGTATTCACCTCAGCGGTGGTACTGCCGCTTGTATAAGACATATTACCCAAGCACCATTACCTAAGTTATTCTCTTTTACCGTGATTGAAGATGTTAGAAATCAATTAATCGAGTTCTCTGAAAACTGGCTCACTGAACAAATGGAAAAGAAATATACAAGGCTTGATATGCTTAAGGATTTGGAATAATTATTTCAGACATCCAACCAGAATTCACTAATTGTATCGCAAATTTCTTCATCTTCTTCAAAATACAAAGGCTGCCATTCATTGGGAAATAATTGGCGATATTCATACTGCTCGTATCTGTCATCAATTAAAAGGACAAAACCTCGATCGTTTTCGCTCCTAATAACACGTCCTGCCGCTTGCTGAACGCGATTGAAACCTGGATATATGTAGCTGTATGCATAGCCGCTGCCAATGCTGTTGTCGTAATACTGGCGCAGTATTTCTCTCTCTGGAGAAATCATTGGCATTCCTGTACCAGCGATAATTACTCCGCTCAGTTTATCACCGGCAAGATCAATTCCCTCATTAAAAAAACTACCCATTACCGCGATAGCAAGTAATGTTCGTTGCCCGTGTTGATTGAATCTCTGCAGATATTTGTTTTTCAGATTTTCATCCATATTAGGTATTTGCAAAAGACAATCGATATCTGAAGGCTTGTTAATTCTTAGTAGTTTTCGAAGTTTCTTTAAATATGCGTATGAGGGTACAAATAGAAGATAATTCCCGGTTTTTTGTCTGACTACGGCCAGTACAAGATCAAGGAGTTCGGACATGGTCGAGTCCCGGTCTTTGAATTTAAGCGAAAGACCAGTTTTAACAAGAAGTAAAAAGTTTTCAATAGGGAAGGGCGATGGCAGAATCAATTGTTCTGGAGGATTATCAATTGATTGGCTGTCCATTAATCCAATATAATAAGACATTGGTGAAAGCGTCGCGGAGAAAAAAACTGCCGGTCGTTTGAGATAATAAGTCTCTGTAAGAAAATCCGCAGCGTCAAGGCAGCGTAAGGATAGTTTAAGCAATTGTGATTCGTTATCAAGTTTTTCCAGTGTTGTAATATGAAATCCTCTATCAAAGAGCTCTGATATGCGTGAGAAAAAACTTAATTGAAACATAAGATCCTGGTAGACTTTCTTATCAGGTAAGTCACTTGCGTCTTCCAAAAAAGTTCTTAAGAAATAGCGGCATCTGCCAATGATTGACAATAGTTGATCTGGTTTTTTGCGCATGCCAAGGAAGTTTGGTGCCTTCATTGTATCTGGCTCACGACAGTTTCGTTCAGCAAGTTCAAAACCTGCTTCAGGTTGTGCAGAAGTAATATGTGGGCGTAGAAGATTGAACCAATCCTGCATTTGCTTGAAGCCTTTGGATAAATATGTTAGCTGTTTGTTCGTCTCCGGTTTTAATTTCTCTATGCTTGATATCGCATCAATCAATAACCGTTCTTCGAAGACTGCACTGTACATTTCACGTGAGCGAGCAGGAAGATTATGTGCTTCATCAATTAGAAGCAAGCTGCTTCGCGGCTGTTGTCCGAAGAATCTGTCGAGTTTAACTCTTGGGTCAAAAGCATAATTATAATCACAAATAATAACATCACAGTACAAGGAAATATCAAGCGAAAGCTCAAAAGGACACAGCTGATATTTGCGTGCGCAGCTGATAATGGCATCAAGATCGATCTCTTCGAGATGTAGAAGTGACGCTATGGCATCGGGTAGATTTGTATAGTACATCACGGCATAAGGACAATTAGCGGTGTCACAGTACATATCAGGCTGTAAGCATATTTTCTCCTTGGCATAGAGGACAATGCTTCGTAAGTGCAGACCTTTTTCCCGCATTTCGTTTAAGGCATTAACGGCTACTTGGCGTGTTGAGGTCATCGCTGTCAGATAAAAAACATAATCTGTTAATTGATGCCCAAGTGCTCTTACCGCCGGGAAAAGCGCCGACATGGTTTTGCCTATTCCGGTGGGAGCCTGCGCGAAGAGGATTCCATTTTGCCGGATAGCAGCAAGTATCTCATTCATCAGTTCCTTCTGACCAGGCCTAACTGAAACATAGGGAAAAGTGATCTCCCGCGAGCTGGTATTTCTAAGTTTCTGCCAGGTAAGCCAGTTGCCGGCGGTCTTGAGGTATTTTTCACATGTTGTTAGGAAAAACTGCTCCAACTCACGGTAAGCGACTACACGTCGCCAAAACTGACGACTGCGATCTTCTATTGATAAGTAGATTAGTTCCAGTTGTATATGACTTGGTTTTTTCCACCCATTGGAAACGTACAGCCAGCCGTAAAGCATCAACTGTGCCCAATGCAGATTGTCTCCACCTGCTGGCAACTGATTGGGTTTGAGTGCATGTGATTTGATTTCAGCGATAGTATCAAGTGATGTTTGATAACGGTCAGTTTCAGACAAATTATCTGCAGCTTGATTATTACCGATTACAATCATGTCACAGCGTCCGCTGATTCGAAGTAAAAACTCTTCAGTTTGATATTCGGCTGTAAGACTCTGCTCGGTTAATATACGATTACCATATTTCTCTAACATGGAGGTGAAATATAGCTGATGCAGCTTAATTCCCTCGGCAGCTTCACTGTTAAGCGAGTTGCCGGCAAGTCCTCCATGTCTGTGAACAGTTTCGGACAACATCCTAACCGCAATTTTCATGACTGGCTTACTGATTGCAGTATCGGCATGATCAGTTTCCATTGGGTTAAGCAACCTCCTTGAACAGATTAAAAAAATGGTGATAAGACTTCTCAATCTTACCACCATTTGACCTGGTGCGGGAAACAGGACTTGAACCTGCACGACCTTGCGATCACTAGCACCTGAAGCTAGCGCGTCTGCCAATTCCGCCATTCCCGCGGGACGTTGACTATCATAACTCACAGATGAGAAAAAAGCAATACCTGTTTTCTGAAAAAACAAAAATTATATTATTGAAAAACAGCTGTAATTGTACAGTCAAAGAATGCAGGA
>JAQVJP010000121.1 GCA_028695145.1 Eubacteriales bacterium | reverse complement strand
GCTGTAAATTCTTTCCGCGCGACAATGAACTGCAGTATTTTTATCACGGGTTCTAACAGCAAATTGTTGTCAGGAGAATTAGCAACACACCTGACAGGACGGTACGTAAGCTTCAAAATCATGCCGTTTTCTTTTGCCGAGATGTGTGAATATAAGGGCTTGAAGCCGAACCAGATAACTGAAGATGATTTTGTGGATTATTTAAACTATGGTGGAATGCCTCAACGCTTTCTGATGAATTCAGAGGAAGAAGTTAAGGTGTATTTACGTGACTTGTATAATTCAATTGTTATGCGGGATATCATGCTGAGAGGAAGTATTAGAGACGGTGAATTGTTAAATCGATTAATGGAATATATGATAACAAACACATCGCGTGTTTTTTCAGCTAAATCTATTTCTGACTATTTTCTAAGTACAAATAGAAGTATTTCTTCTGAAACGATATATGAGTATATAGATCATATTAAGTCTTCAATGATCATTAACAAAGCAGTGAGATATGATATCCGTGGCAAACGAATTTTGACTCGTTTAGATAAGTACTACGTAACAGATCTGGGTTTTGCGAAGATTAATAATAGCGGGTTTAAGACAGAAGTAAGCACACTCGTTGAGACCGTGATCTACAATGAACTTATTGCCAGAGGATATGATGTCTACGTTGGCAAAACTGCTGGGGGAGAAATTGATTTTGTTGTTATTGACGGGGAAAGCAGAAAATATTACCAGGTAGCATATTTACTGGCCAGCGATGATGTCGTGAAAAGAGAGTTTGGTGCATTTGAGTCAGTTAATGATAACTTCCCTAAATATGTTTTATCCCTCGATAAGCTTGATTTCTCCAGAGATGGCATTAAGCATATCAATATAATTGATTTCCTTCTTGGAATTAACAGCTGATACCAAAATAAGCCTCATATGTGTTAACGATGTACCCGCAGAATAAAAAATCTTGATTTTGCATTTCGGCTGTGCTAACATCAGAGAAATTAATAGACAAAACCTCTGACTGAGAAGAGTACATATTTGATCAAGCCATACAGAGAGTTGCGGGTGGTGGAATCGCGATAGGCAGTTGAATATGGAATGGGCTCACGAGGGCGGGAGGAAAGGTCAATGTACCGAGTAATACCCGACGGGAATTCTGCCCGTTATCCTGAGAATGCGTATAATAGTACGTAAGAGAGTGGGTGCGTGATCGCATCAATTCAGGTGGTACCGCAGAAGGTTTTTATAGCTTCTGTCCTGTGTAATTACAGGACGGGAGCTTTTTTGTATTCTGGCAAAAGACGGGCAGACAGAACAGCCGGAACTATCAGAAGAACAAGCAGGGAACATAAGCAAACAGTATAAGCAGTAAAGCAAGCTGAACCGAGGTGTTCAGAAGAAGAGGGAGGACCAATCATGTACAAGAATATTCTTCAAAAAGCAACAACCAATCAGGAGCTTAGTGAGCAGGAGATTTCACAGCTGATCAACTCGATCAACAATGAAGAGGTAAGTGATGTCCAGATCGCGGCGTTTCAAGTCGCGCTCCTGATGAAAGGCGCCTCGCTCAAGGAGATATCCTATATAGCGAAATCAATGCGTGAGAACTGTGTACCGCTAAGGCCCCAGGTCGAGCAGGAGATGATGGATACCTGCGGCACCGGCGGTGGCCTCAGTACATTTAATATTTCCACTGCGACAGCAATCGTGGCAGCTGCCGCCGGCATCCCGATCGCCAAACATGGCAGCCGCTCGATCTCAAGCCTCTCAGGCAGCGCAGATGTTCTGGAAACACTGGGCGTCAACATCAATCTGACACCAGCGCAGGTTGAGAAAATGATCGAAGAGATCGGTATTGCCTTCATCTACGCGCCGCTCTTCCACCCGGTCATGTGTAAGGTGCTGCCTGCCGAATCCGAGCTCGGTATCAAGACAATTTTCTACAGCATTATCGGACCACTGATCAATCCGGCTTTTGCCCCGCGTCATCTGCTTGGTGTCTACAAACCCGAGCTACTCGAGACGGTCGCCTATGTCGCAAAAGAGCTCGGTTACACAAACGCGATGTTTGTCCACGGACTTGACGGTCTGGACGAGATATCTCTCCTTGGAAAAACCAGAATCAACAGACTGGTAAAAGGTGAGATCACGAGCTTCGAGATCGCACCAGAGGATTTTGGCATGAATCGGTGTACACTGGAAGAAATCAAAACCGGTACACCGGAGGAGAACGCGAAAACTATTCGCGGTGTGTTCTCAGGCGAGATTACCGGCCCCAGACGTGATGCTATTGTACTCAACGCTGCCGGTGCTCTGATTGTAGGCGGTAAGGCTGATGATTTCCAGCAGGGTATCAAGCTGGCAGGTGAACTCATCGACAACGGAGCTGCAACCAGGAAGCTTGACCAGCTATGTCAGATGTCAAATTCTTTTGGGAGTGAATCGTAATCATGTTCAAAACAGAGTTTTCTAACAGTATTCGAATACGTCAGCAGGCGGGGTATATACCGGTCGTTCCGGATATCAAATGCAAATCGCCTAAGGAAGGTGATCTGTTGCGGGGACGCGATCCGGTCGCAACCGCCAGACTGCTTGTCGATGAAGGCGCACCGGTTCTATCTGTCGTGACTGAGAGCGAGAATTTCGGTGGTTCACTAGAGCTGCTGGAGCAAGTGATCAGAGAAACAGGTGTCCCGGTTCTTCGCAAAGACTTCATCAGCAGACGCGAGGATCTGATCGTGACTCGTGATATAGGTGCATCAGCCATCCTCCTGATCAGCTCTATGCTTAACCAAGAACAGCTTGAGTATCTCTATGAAGCCGCAATTGAATTAGGCCTGGAGCCGCTTGTAGAAACTCATTCTATTGCGGAAATTCAATATGCGGCCAAGCTTGGGGCAGGACTTGTAGGCATTAATAACAGAAACATAATTGAGCTGGAACGTGACGACGGCACAGTGGAAGCGACTGCCAGTCTGGCAGCTTATAAGCCGGAGGGATGTGTACTCATTAGCGAGAGCGCGATCGCGACACAAGCTGACGCTAACAGTGCAGTTCTGGCCGGAGCAGACGCTGTGTTGGTCGGCACAAGTCTCTGGCAGGCAGAAGATATGCTGACTCTGTATGCTGAGCTCAGCCAGAGAAAATCATGAAACCGCTACTGAAAATTTGCGGATTAATGCAGCCGGAGGATGTCAGGCATTGTCTTGATATTGGTGTTGATATTCTTGGGTTTGTCACCGAATATCCACTTGCGGTGCCATGGAATCTTAAGCGCGAGCAGACGGCAGCTCTGATTGATCAAGTTAGGCGATCAGCCGATGGGCAGGCCAAGTCTTGCATCGTTACAGGCGGCTCGCCGGAGTTTGTAATCGAATTGGCAACTGAGCTTAAACCGGATCTAATTCAGCTCCACTATCGCGAGTCATTTGAAGATACCAGGGTTATAGCCAATAAACTTAAGGGACTGGGTATTGGTATTATCAAGACTATTCCAATCAGCTCAGATGCAAGACTTGAGCAATTCGGGACGGATGATCTGTTAGCAGTGGTGGAGTTGCTGAATAGTATAGATATCTATGCGATTCTAATTGACAGCCGCGGACCGGATAATGCCGCTGAATCAGGAAGAAAGATCGACACCAAATTCTGCCGGCAGGTTATTGCTGCGGCCAAAAAACAGGTCATTATTGCCGGAGGCATCAGACCAGAAAATGTCATAGAAGTGATTGAAAAAACCGGTGCCAAGATCATCGATATAATGACAGGCGTTGAAGTAAGTCCTGGAATAAAAAGCTTCGAGCTTCTTGATCAGGTGGCTGTTCTTCTAGAAAAATAGCTCCTGCCACAATCTAATGTAACAGGAGCTATATCATTAATTAAGTTGAATGTTTAAGAGTAATTAGATGCTATAGGCAGCCTGGTATCCCGAACGTATAGCTTTACCAATGTTCTTAACCTCTTTAGCATCGCCGATCACTTTCACCACAGGTGCAGTATCATTGAAACTGTCTATCAGCAGCTCGTTTGGTTTATAACCAATTGAGAGTACTACTGCATCAACAGGCTTAATAACTTCATTCTCAGTTTTTGTCTGTTTGAGTTTAATGTTTTTCTCGTCAATTGCAATCAGCTGATGTGAAGTCAGATACTCAGTTTTATCTTCTGCAAGTCGACTGCGAACATCAAGCACATTCTGCATATACGCACTTGGAGCGATTGCTTCTTGCATTTCAACTATCAGAGTTTTATTACCATCCACCTGTAATAATTCTGCTGTCTCCAGGCCAGTCAAACCAGAGCCGATCACTGCAACTGTGCTATTTTTCAAATCTATTTCACCCTTGAGCACTTGCTCAACAGAGTAAACATGATTAGCATCTACCCCTGGTAGATTTGGGATAATAGGCTTGGCTCCTGTTGCTATCATGACTATATCAGCGCCAAGCTTTTTGATATCACTTGCTTTCACCTCATTACCAAGATGAAGCTCGATTTCAAGGTCCTTAAATTTTTTCTCATAATACTCTATAAGCCAATTCAAGTCGTCCTTCTTGGGCGGATTCTTCCCGATGCTGACTTGTCCGCCTATTTTCTCGGCTGATTCAAATACAATTGGATTGTGTCCTTGCTCTTTCAAGGTAACTGCAGCCACCAAGCCTGAAGGCCCGGCTCCAATGATTGCTACCTTCTTAGGATCATTGGTCTTCTCTTTTGGCAGGTATTTTTCTTCGAAACCAGTTCGAGGGTTAACTGCACAAACTACATGACTACCGCCGTTAAGCTCTTCGAAACAGAATAGACAGGAAATACACTTACGGATCTGGTCATCCTGATTAGCAATAACCTTATTTGCATATTCAGGGTCAGCAAGTACTGGCCGTCCGAATGATGCGAAATCCATCACACCCTCCTGAAGTAAAGCTTCAGCTACCGCTGGTTCTCTTAGTTTGGCTACAGCGATTACAGGAACTTTGACAACTTCTTTTACCGCTTTGATGAAATTCTTTCGCCAGCCCTGAGGGAAAGATATAGGCTCGATTGCCATATTCATTGTTTCATATGTTCCGCAGGAGACATTGATTGCATCAACTCCCTCTGACTCGACAAATTTTGCGATTTTGATACCTTCCTCAAGATCAATATAAGGCATGGGAATACCAACTGTTGAGAGGAATTCATCGACAGAAAGTCGTACAGAAACAGCTATTTTGTTCTCCGTTTTTTCACGGACATCGCGTATTATTTCAACTAAGAAACGCATACGATTCTCGAATGATCCACCATATTCATCTTCGCGTTTATTTGAAAAAGGACTCATAAATTGATTTATTAAGTAACCATGAGCTCCGTGGATCTCAACACCGTCAGCACCAGCTTTCATTGCTCTGCGGGCAGTGTCACCAAATTGACCTATTAGAGTTTTGATTTCTTCTTTTGTTAGTGCACGTGTAGGCTGCTGCATAACAGCACTGGGGATCGCAGAAGGCGCGACAACATGGTCTTTTCCAGTATATGCTGCAACGCCTTGTCTGCCGGAATGTTGAATTTGTGGGAAAATTTTCGCACCATGACTATGTACTTCGTCAACAAGTTTCTTAAATCCCGGTATATACGAATCATGAGCCAGACTTAGCTGATTGGGACCCGCGGTACCGTCTTCATTATTGATACGTACAATACCTGTAATAATCAAGCCAATACCACCCTTGGCGCGCTCACCATAATAGGCGATTGTCTTATCTGATACTGTACCATCGGGATTAGCTGTTAAATCTCCCATTGGTGCCATTACCATTCTGTTTTTGATTTCAACATTTCCAATGTTTCCAATTTGTGTAAGTAATCTACTCATAAATGCTCCTTTGCTTTGTATACATATCAGGAAGTGTTCAAGACGCTGCCTGCTATCTATACGAATTTCAATAAGCGAGCTATTCGCTATTTTTATACTTACATTAAGTCTATAGTATACCCTAAGATAATTCTATAGAAGTTCATCAATGTTCATAATATATTTAAATAGGCTGAGGATTACCATGATTAAGACACAATATTCTATTTAAATATAACGCTTAGTCCTGCATCATTTGAACGAAGGCATCAACAATCCTTGGATCAAAATGTGTACCTGAACCCTGCCTTATTATTTCTACAGCATTTCGCTTTCTTATTAAGATGTCTTCGGTTCCCTTGTTTAGAATTCGATCATAGACTTCGGTAACAGCTATAATTCTTGATATCAAAGGTAACTGTTCGCCCTTGATACCTCTTGGATAACCGTTTCCATCCCAATGCTCATGGTGATTGTAAACATATTCGGCAATATCAATAGTATCATCAAACAAGCTGAGCAAACGATACCCGACAAGGGCATGCTGATGTACACCAGCCATATCTTCTGAGTAAGCGGTCTCGCTGAGCAGCAGTGACTTATCAAGTGATACTTTGCCAATATCATGAAGCAAACCGGCTCTCTCAAGTTTTTCAAGTTCTGATTCAGGCATACTAAGAGCTTTTCCCAGATCAACACAAAGCTTAGCTACGGCATCAGCATGTTGCTCTTCGCGTTGACTGCGCAAATGTATTGAATCCAAAATAGTATTTATAAGGTCCTTGTTTGTTGATTTTCGATTCAATGTTTTATCCTTATACATTGAATTTTCCGCATTGGCCATTACTTCATCTAATGATTGGGCTATATCATTTTTGGTGTCGTATCCGATGGCAGCGCTGCACTTGATCGCATCCAGTCGAGCTGATTTGAACATTTCAATCGTGCGCAATCCCCTTCTAAGCCGTAAGGTTTAGACTGACTATATGAAGTCAAGAGCAAAATGATAAAAAAGTAGCGTAGACGCTAGAGACATTGAACCTTGATAATAA
>JAQVJP010000120.1 GCA_028695145.1 Eubacteriales bacterium | reverse complement strand
ATGAGCAGTATAATTTTACCCTCAGGAAATAAGAGGCAGCTTGAAAACTGCTCTCTACCGGACAATTTTGAACTCTACTTTGTTGACAAAATAAAAGAAGCGATTGATATCATTTTCAGCTGAAGGAGTTTACAATGCAGCAGGAAATCTACGTACTAATTGCAGCGGCAGGAACCGGCAGCCGTATGGGCATGGAAATAAACAAGCAATTCCTCGAAATATCCGGAATTCCAGCGGTAATAAGATCCATCAGAAGCTTCGACAGCATGTCACAAATTAGTGGAATTCGTGTAATCGCGGCTCAGTCGGATTTGAGCACAATAAACCAGCTGATCAGCAGCTACCAATTCAAACATAACATTGACATCACAACCGGCGGACAAACCAGACAGCACTCTGTGCTTAATGGATTACGCGATTTAGCTCAATTTAACAAGCCATCCCAAGCTGCGGTAATTCTCGTGCACGACGGTGCCCGTTGTCTTGTTACGCAAGATGTTATTAAGCATTGTATTGATGGCATAACTCAAAACAACTGCGCTTGTGCCGCGGCAACACCGGTAAAAGACACTATCAAGCAAGTTGCCCTTGACGCGGATCCAACCAATCCCCTCGTTGAAAAAACTCTTGACCGCAACAGATTATGGGCTCTGCAGACCCCACAGGGCGGCTTTTTCCAGGATCTGCTAACTGCCTATGAAACTGTCACGGAACAAGGGAAACTGGTTACGGACGATCTGGCGGTTATGGAAGCAGCAGGCCATAAGACAATGCTGACCACAGGCGACTATAGGAATATTAAAATCACAACGCCTGAAGACATAATCGTTGCAGAAGCCTATCTATCAAGCGAAGCTAACTGAATAGAACGACACTCAAATATCGGTATCTGGTTTACGGGCTGAAATGATACACAGCGCCTGCATACCAAGTCCACGGCCAAAATCAGTTAAACCTTCACCTGTAGTGGCGGTCATGGTGACAGATCCGGCTGTAATACCAAATAGATCCGCAACAGATTTTCTGATATCATCAATCCAAGGCATCAATTTGGGCTTTTTTGCCTCGATACTGATCGAAATATGACAAATCTGCCACTTGCCAAGATCAGCAAGCGCCAGCTTAAGATATTCTCTACTGTCGGTTATTCCCTGATCAAGACAGAGCTTATCCGCAGACGCCCCGAGAACATTAATACCAGTCAATCCAGAAACCGCATTAGTCAGAGCATGTAAAACTACATCAGCATCGCTGTTGCCTGCCAGAGCTTTTTCACCAGGAATTACCAGTCCACCAAGAACCAGCTCCCGCTGACCATTCTGCTCTTCTGCAGAGCAAAACCGATGACTATCCTGTCCTATAGTACTTACATAAATGTAAGACATCAGTTATCTGCACCGCCTTTAGTGTTATCTTCTTTGCCCTGTCTGATTTCTACACGACGGATTTTACCGCTTATAGTTTTAGGCAACTCAGTCACGAAATCAAGAATCCGCGGATATTTATAGGGAGCTGTATGAGTCTTAACATAATCTTGTAATTCATGTCTCAGATCATCACCAGCCTCGTAGCCACGGGCAAGAACTACAGTTGCCTTGACAACCTGCCCTCTGACCGGATCCGGTGCACCGGTAATCGCGCATTCCATAACAGCCGGATGTTCCATCAAAACACTCTCAACCTCAAAAGGTCCTATTCTGTAGCCTGAACTCTTGATGATATCGTCAGTTCTGCCAACAAACCAGAGATAACCATCCTCATCCTGCCAGGCCAGATCGCCTGTATGGTAGTACCCATCATGCCATACTTTTGCCGTTAAATCAGGATCTTTATGATAGCCGGCAAACATACCGGGCATTTTTTCGCCATCACCTGTATAAACACAGATCTCACCAGACTGTCCCTGCTTGACCGGCTGATCCTGATCATCAAGCAACTGAATTCTATAAACAGGAGAAGGCATACCCATAGATCCTGGTTTTGTTTTCATCCAGTAATTTGTCACAACAGCCAGAGTCATCTCGGTCTGTCCATAACCTTCTTTGAGCTCAAGACCGGTCGCCCGCTTGAATTGCTCATAAACCTCCGGATTAAGTGCTTCACCGGCAATCGTACAATGCTGCAGACTACTGAGATCATATTTGCTCAAATCCTCTTTGATCAGGAAGCGATAAATTGTCGGTGGCGCGCAAAACGTGGTCACACGATCTTTCTCAAGTCTCTCCAGAAGAGTCGCCGGTACAAAACGCTCCATATCATAAACATAAATCCCACACTCCATCAGCCACTGTCCATAGAGCTTACCCCAAACAGATTTTGCCCAGCCGGTTTCGGAAACCGTTAAATGCAAACCGTCTGGATCTACCTTATGCCAGTATTTTGCCGTAGGTATATGGCCAATAGGATATGTGAAATCATGTGTAACCATTTTCGGCATACCGGTTGTGCCGGATGTAAAATAGAGAAGCATCATGTCGCTGTTTTTTGGAGCCATCTCACCTTCTAATCTGGCAAAAGCTCCTGCCCCGGCAAGTCCGTCCTCAAACGACAGCCAACCGTCCTTTTTCCCGCGGACAATAATCCTGGTCAAATCAGCAGAGTACTGCTGTGAAGCCTCATCGACCATGTCACTGATATCACCATCAGCTGTACAGACAACAGCACTAACTTCAGCTGCATTAAAACGATAGACGAGATCCTTTACCTGAAGCTGATTGGTAGCAGGAATTGCAACAGCGCCTATTTTATGCAAAGCCAGAATCGCAAACCAAAATTGATAATGACGTTTGAGAATTAGGACAACCTTATCACCCTTACTGATTCCCTGCTGCTGGAAAAAAGCAGCGCAGGCATCACTTTGTCTCTTCATGTCACTGAAACTGAAAGTATGCTCTTCACCATCATCGTTACACCAGAACATCGCACGACGTTCTGGCTCAACAGCCGCGATCCGATCGATAACATCATACGCGAAATTGAAATTTTCCGGAACACGGAGACTATAACTCTGTATTGTCCCTTCACTATCATAATTCTCAACTATATACTCTCTGTGCAAATTAAGCATCGCCTATTCTCCCCGTTAGAACTTATTATTTTATCTATCAATATAAATGCAATATTTTATTGTCTTAGTTTATGATCAAACAAACCCGAAAAATAATTTAATCTGATATTACAATTGCCAGAAAACGGCAATCCTCTGAACCAATCGCTACCATACCATGAGGAGTAGCAGCATTGTAATAAATGGAATCTCCCGGATTAAGAATTTCTTCATGGTCACCTATTCTTATACGTAATTTCCCTGATAGCACATAATCCATTTCCTGACCGCTATGTGTGCTCAAAGCAAGTTCGCATACATCTGCTCCCGACTCAGAAGGAGCTGTAACTACGAATGGCTCCGCAAGTCTGTTGCGGAAATTATAAGCCAGATTAAGATATTTGAATCCTTTACGTCTTTCAATCGGCAATCCTTCACCGCTCCTTACAAGCTCATAGCTGCTCAGATGTGGTGATTCACCTGTAAGAAGTTCAGTTAGATCAATACCAAAACGAGTCGAAGCTTTGTAAAGAAAAGTAAAATTGAAATCTTTTTCGCCTGCTTCCATGGCAGTATAATCAGCAGCTGATACATCTGTCGCAACGGCCATGTCTTCAATCGACAGATTAAGCACATCCCGCATACCTTTGAGTCTCTCGCCAATATCTCGAATAACCTGTTCCATAAATATCCTCCCGGCAATCAGCCCTGATTAATGACAACTTGCCTTACTAAAATAACTTTGACAATATTATAACTGTAACAAAGCACAAAAGAAAATGGCAAGCGGTTTTTTCAGCTTGCCATAGTATATCAGAATATTGGAATAATTCTTAACGAAAACGCATAATTGTTAAGTATCTATGTAGCTCTCGACAAGCTCACGCAGCTTCAAAGCGGCTTCATCATCGAAACCAATCAGTGATCGTTTAAGCACGGCTTCATCAACAATACTAAACTGAGGCAGATTTTCAACACTGAAACTGTCAGCAAGCTCAGATTGCTTTTCTATGTCTGCCAAAACAATCTCAACTCGTCCATCAAACTCAATAGCCATTTCTTCAAGGAGAGGTATAAATAATGTGCTCAACTCTGACATAGGTTCGTAGAAGACAATTAACAAAGGAACATCCGCTTCAGCCATTAATTTTGAAAAACTAAGTACTTCTCTATAGATTATTCCATCAAAATCATCATCTATCATCTCATAACTGATCAAAGCGAGTGAAGCGTTATAGTTTTCCTCACCTACAGCCGTTTTATCTCCACCATTACAGCCTGAGTTCAGTACGATAGTCATCAATATAGAAAACATAAGCAGACAGACGTCTGCCCGTGGCAGCCGTCTGCTATTCTGATTAATAAATAACTTCATAATCAGCCTTTACTCTTGATAATCTCTTCAACCGCGGCAATACTTCCACTAAGATAATCATTATCATATTCTTCCAATTTACCTGCATCTATTGCCTGAGCCAGAGCCGGATCAATAGGTTGGCGGTCGAATAGAGGAACATTCATCTCATCAGCAGCTGCCTGAGTTTTGCCGGGACCAAAAATTTCTATTTTATGATCGCAGTCCGCGCATTTAACATAACTCATATTTTCTACGAAACCGGTAACTTTTACCTGCATCATCAGAGCCATATTTCTGGCCTTCTTAACAATCATCGAAACCAGATCCTGGGGAGTTGAGACTATGAACAATCCATCAAGTGGTATGGACTGGAACACAGTCAGAGGAACATCGCCAGTACCGGGCGGCATATCGATAAGAAGCACATCCAGACCATCCCAGATAACATCGGTCCAGAACTGTTTGACGATGCCGGAGATAATAGGACCACGCCAGAGAACCGGCGCCTCTGGGTTTTCGAGCATCAGGTTTACGGATACAATCTGCACACCGTTATGCGATTGAGCCGGGAAAATCCCCTGTTCTGAACCTTTAAGGGTACCTTTTAACCCAAAAGCCGTAGGAATAGACGGTCCTGTAATATCGGCATCAAGAATACCAACAGTATATCCCTTCTTCATAAGGTTACGCGCAAGTAACGAAGTAACCATAGATTTGCCGACACCACCCTTACCGCTGCAAACACCAATTACGGTTTTTACACTGGCAAGCTCGTGCGGTTGTTCAAGCGCCGGAGCGCTATTTTGATTATTGCTCTGTGTATCATCAGAGCAGCTGCCGCCTTCTGTCGCAGAAGAGCAATTCTGACGGCTGGAACATGAATCACATGAAGCCAAAAGACTCACACCTTTCAAATAGTATATATTTTGCTGTAATCAGCATGAAATTTAATTGCTGATCAAACCTCATAGATTATATCACTTGATAACACGTAAAATCCAATAACCTGATGATCTGGCGCATATTTCACAATCACCAGCCAATTCCTGTAACTTTTTCTGTGCGGAAGGCGCTCCCTGCTTCTTCTGGATTACAACATATAGGCGGCCACCAGGATTTAAAGCTGACCATGATTGATCAAAAAAACGATGAACGGTATTCTTTCCTGCCCTGATTGGCGGATTTGTTAGAATTAAATCGAAGCTGCCTGCAACTGAATTAAGACCGTCTGACTGAATAATATCAACATATTGAACATGATTAGCATTTGAGTTCTTTTTTGCTAACTTGAGAGCACGATTATTAATGTCACACATCACAATATTAAGTGCCGGCCAAACACGCTTCATAACTATTCCGACAACGCCATATCCACAACCCAGATCGAGAAGACGACCAGCTGCTTTACCCTCAAGCTCAATTACAGTCTCAAGAAGCAAACGCGTACCATAATCAAGCTGTGATTGTGAGAAAACACCGCTATCGCTTTCGAAGACAAAATCAATACCATTGACTCGTGCTTCAATAGATCTTTGTTTGTGAGCAGCCTGCGGATTTTCATCAAAATAATGCGACATATAGAATTAATCCTTTCATCTTGAAATTTTTGTCCTGCCCAGAGCAAGCAACAATGGTAATCCAATTAAGTAAACTACAACAGCTTCACAGAGTAATATGGAACCTATACTGGCAACAACAGCGGTAAAAGCTACAGTCTGCGCCGCGTCCTCAAGCAACAGATATGGCAAATAAGTACCAACAATAATCGCGTTGATAACAACAGCCGGCGATATAGCGACAATGCGTTCCGCAACGCCAAGTTCTTTAATACTTCTATTTGATTTCACCCTCATTCCACTGGATATTTTCCAGGACAACCAGGCCGCAATCAAAGTAGCAGCAGTCCCGCCTATAATATCAACAGGACCAAGATTCATAGGATTAAGAAGATTGGCCAACAAACAGCCAAGCGTTAGTCCGGGAATAGCAGCCGGTGTCAATACAGCTATGACAGTCATCGCTTCAGCCAGACGAAATTGAATAATGCCGAAGCTGAACTGAGCAAAAGGTAATGTCAGGACAACATAGGCAGCGGCAATAACAGCCGCAACAGTTAAATCATAAGTTCTTCTCTTCATAATACGAAGCCTCCATAAAATAATAGTCTGTATTGCTTTTTTGCAGTACAGCTGCTTTAGGTGAAAAACAGTCACCCGGAGTAGTCAGAGCAAGCTGAGGAATCAACCACCCTTTCAAACAAAAATAAATGTTATCATCAGTACACGATAATAGCAAGCACAAATAATGCCCGTAATTGTGAAAGTTGACATGCAGATTATAGACAACAAAAAAGCACCTCAGCAAAAAGCTGAAGTGCTGATCTGGCTCCTCAAGTAGGACTCGAACCTACGACCCTGCGGTTAACAGCCGCATGCTCTACCAACTGAGCTATTGAGGAATATAAAATCCGGCGGAGACCTATCT
>JAQVJP010000119.1 GCA_028695145.1 Eubacteriales bacterium | reverse complement strand
AACATCAACGAGGTCATTTATTATGAGTTTTTAGACATTTCCCAGTCAATTGCACTCTTTAGTTATCAAACCACTCATTTATTGATATATTTGTACAAAAAGGACACCGACATTAAAATTTGATACCTGATATAAATATAGACAGGGATTAATTAGCGTAATTGTTGACAGCACATGCAGGAGGTATTATGTACAGGGTTCTTATTGTTGATGATGAGAAAGAAATCAGAAACGGCTATGCACGCTTTTTCCCTTGGGAAAACCATGGTTTTGAAGTTGCAGGGACAGCTAATGATGGTATCATGGCACTTGAATTTCTATCCAAGGAACAAGTAGATGTTATATTATGTGATATCATTATGCCACGTATGGATGGTTTGACCCTGGCCGAGAAAGTCAGAATAGAATACCCAAACATAGAAATCATAATTCTAAGTGATCATCAGAATTTTGAATATGCCAGACAAGCTATGAAGCATAATATCAACCACTACGTGCTTAAATCAGATAAGCATGCGATTTTGCTTGGAATTCTTGCACAAATTGAGAGACAGCTCAATAATACACACGCAGGTACTAATGACATCATTCAAATAGTCAGACAGTACTTGAAAAACAATTTACAATCTGCAAATCTACAATCAGCAGCTGACGAGGCTCATATTAGTCAACACTATCTTAGCAGGCTTTTCAAGGAGCAAACAGGAGAGAATTTTAACACTTGCCTAATACGTCTCAAAATCGAAAAAGCTTGCGAAATGCTGCAGTCATCTGACATAAGAGTATCTGAAGTTTCAGAAGCATTGGGTTACTCAGACCCTAAGAATTTTAACCGGGTCTTCAAAAAAGTTTCTGGTATGACGCCACGTGATTATCGTCGACATAATCATCAGAGGAGATAAAAATGCGCAAAAGATTTTTTATCAATAGTTTTATTAATCTGTTGCTCGTTATGATTATACCAATAACTCTTCTTGGTACTTTAATGATAATTTATACCAACCGATATCTAAAAGAAGATATAACATCGAAGAACCAGGCTCTACTGAAACAAAGCTCACAGATTACAAGACTTATTTTCCAAAGTTTCGATACAGTTAACCTGATGATTTCTTCAGATAGCACCTCTGCAAGGGCACTACGAAGAATTACAAGTGGCAGTGAGCTATTTAGTGATGAAGATATTAAAATTCTAAATAATCTTAATAATAGTATTAATTCAATAATTGCTTCCAACCACTATATCGATTCTGTCTACGTATTTATTAATGGCACTGACAAGTTTTATTCATCAAGTGACCGCATCGTTCCAATTGAGAAACTTGAAGATAGCAAATGGATTGAAGATCTATCTTCTGGCTTAGAAACACAAGGATTCACCTTCCGCCAGCTTCACAGTAATATAAGCAATGATCATGACAAGGATATAGTCAGTGTTTATCGCAGAATGTTCAGCGGCGCAGGTACGGTTGTTGTCAACATTGATATTGATAAGCTCAGAGATGACATGGAGAAATACCTTGTATATGAAGATCAAGTCATGTATCTTACAGATAGTGTGAGCAGTATCAACTTAACAGGCGAAACGTCTATTGAGTGGGACAGCATGTCAGAAATTCTTACTGATAATCAGGACGAATTCACCCAATCAATAGAAGACAAACCTTATCTGATCAGTCGGCTGCCCATCGATAAATATGATTGGTATTTTGTTTCTTTGGCTCCACTATCAACTCTTTATAAACTTCAATACAATCAAGTGCAATTAACACTCATGGCAATTACTATTTGTGTCCTTATTGGTATAGTGGTAGCCGCACTCAGCGCCAGAAAGAATTATAAAAGTATCTGCGGAATAATTAACGCAATAGAAATAGCACACAAAGGCGGTGAGCTTCTACCCCCTCAGAAGAGTCAAGATGTTTATACTTATATCATTCATAATGTCATTCATCATGGCATTTTAAAAGACTATGTCGATGTGCAACTATCCGAGAAGAAATACATGATGCAAACTCTTGAAATGAAAGCACTTCAATATCAGATTAATCCCCATTTTCTCGTAAACACACTCAAAGGAATATACTGGAAGAGCGTAAAAGCTAACGGTATCTCTTCCCCTGCTGCTCGCATGACCGAAAACCTGTTAGATATCACAGGTTACTATCTATCTGATCCTAGTGCCACTGTAACATTACGCGAAGAAATATTGCACACAAAAAGCTACACCGATATTCTAACTGACAGACACGAAGGAGAACTTGAAGTTTCCTGGGATTATGCTCAAGAGATGGAGGATGTAGTCTGTAAACGGCTTATCTTACAACCATTTATTGAGAATGCTTTTTATCATGGCATCAGACCAGCCAGTGAAGAAATAAAAAAATATAATAGTAAGGGACGTATAAGAATAAAAATCCGCCAGAAGGCTGAAGAAATTATAATAAACATTACTGACAATGGTAAAGGCATGCCAAAGAACAAACTCAATGCGATTCGGAGCAGTCTCTCAAAAACTGAGATGCCTACTGAACATATTGGAATATATAATCCTCATCGCCGCATTGTTTTAACATTCGGGGAAAAATATGGTGTCAATGTCTATAGCCTTATGAACTGTGGAACAACTGTACAGATTCGGTTACCTAAATTCACATTTTGAATAGCTGAAGTATTAGCACTCCACTCGTGAAGCACAACCTTTAATCAGCTAACTGCTATCCTATCATTCAGCATCAGAACCGGAGGATCGACGCTTCTTCCGAGATAGAGCAAGTCCGCCGAAGCCACTAATTATTGCCATGTAGTAGCCAAAATCATACCACCAGCCACTGTTATAGACCTCATATATTCTGATGTCACGATTAAACATGCTGATAATCAGTGATAATGGCGCCAGCCAACCATGCCAGATCCCCCAGAAGAAACCAGCGGTATTCTCAGCATCAGCTTTACCATCGCCAGGTATACAGCCACTAATTAGCATCGTCATAAAAATTAGAATTATTGTCAACAAAGCTATTTTTCTTGATTTTTTCACCCAGTATTACCTCCTCTGATTATCTTTATCCGATGAGGGTTACGTCTACACTTGTACGTTCCTACCTGTAATATAGCTTAAAAGTCTCGACCACAGCACCTTATTGTATTCCCAATCACAAAATTCGGCCGCCGCAACGTAATCCGCTATCGCCTGCAGCTTGTTTGCTGTTGTTTTGCTGCGAAAAAAGGTATCCGGATGCAAAAGAAAAGTATTGGAACCGACATCACTGATTACCACCACGTCGTATTTTGCCAGTGCCTCAGCTGTATCGGGAAATTCCGTTGGCACAAGATGCGCAGGGATATGATCAAGTTCAGCGAAATCCTTCATATAACTTCTGACCCGTTCAATTTCAGTTTCATAACCACCAATCGTGAACTGATCGAAGCCCTTCGTCTCGACCGTAGTAAAAAACCAGGATTCACCACAAAACAAAACCTTAAATTTGTCCATATTGAGCTTCCTCCTCAACACCTGTTTTAGTTGTTATTTGGTTCCTGATTATCATGATATCACATTAATCAGCGATAAGGCATCAACTCAATATATCTCTCAAGCGGTTGATCAGACAGACAAGCCTCGATAATTTTTCGTCCGAGCGGATCAAGGTCAGCGGTCAAAAACTGACTCAATTCCTTCTTGAAGAAATCGTTCAGAATTCGTGCACCGGCATCGTAGCCTGTTGAGCCAACCTCCGGTTGGCGATCTACCTGGATATAAGCCTGCGGAATCTGAAACCCATCGATTTTTATACTATTAGGTACAAATCCCAGTAATGGGCTTCTTGCCTGACTAAGTTGATCAGATCTGAAACGCACACCTCCACGTCTGGCCAGAAATTCTCTTGTAAGCCACTGGGGAACAAAGCCGGTCTTATACGCTCCAATATGCTGATTAGGTACAAGTATATATCTTGTACCGGAAGTAGCGATTATTTGCTTTAGAAGCAGATTAGCCTGCTCAACCATTTTACCGGTGGCAAAAGGCCAGTAAGAACCGACGCCCTCACTTGTCATTCCAGAACTCTCAGTAATACTTGGATTCTGGTGGCCTCGCGGCGCGACAAGTCGCCAGAGCCAGGCCAGAGCAGGTGGCAGAATGTGGAGCATTCCCAGAATACCGTAGCTGGGGTTTTCTTTTGTACAGGCAGGAGAGCGCACACCGAAACTTCTGATATCGACTTCAACAGCTTCATTCACCACATCATTGACAAGTTTTCGCGGCATTATCACTCGTGGGTTTGGACATGGTTTGCCAGGTTCATCCATGACAGGCTCCCATAATAAGCAGGTAGCGTGTGGCTGACCATCAAGATTAAGAAATATCAAAGGCTCTTGCGGATGAATACACGCTTTTTCATAATGAGGATCAGTACCATAGTTTGTAATATGATCAATACGCAAAAACCAACCCTGCTCAGCATCCTGTACCACAAGCCTGCCACTATCATTTTGAATATCCGGATGGCAGAAGGCCATATCGTCAGTTACAGGTTGAAGCACGCAAGTATCCTTAAGTTCAAGCAAATGTTTCTCAAGCGTCACAGTATTTAAACCAAGTAAAACACGTCCATCATCTTCACGATGGATTTGCTCTATCATCTCACTTTTCCCCCCGCCACTGGCTCCCTCATGCATGATTGTGATTTGATTGTCATACGGGGTAATAACTCTCACCGTAGAGGCATGTGCGGTCACCCAACCTTCAGCTTCACCAATATTAAGCAAAACTCCATATATACCCTTTTTCGCGCTCGGTCCCGGGTAGAGATTGAAGGAAAACAATTCATGCAGCTGATCAAGACGGTTATGTACAACTATCTGCTTGCCATCGAAATGAGTATGGCGAAAAGGCGGAGCAAGATAGATAATCGCTTTTGGCTTAAATCCTTCCGGCACTTCATCTGGTTTTAAGAATCCTTGAAGATCTGCGAGACCTCCGGCGAAGAAGCCGGCGTTTACAGGCGCGATCAGCAAGGCCTGATAACCAAGTTCAGCGCCTCCGGCCATAAAAGGTAATACCAACAGAGGTTGATTCTGTAGCCACCCAAGAGACTGCTGTCTTAGATCATCGAAGCTGTCACCAAACCTGTCATGATATCTTACTTTATCTGTATCACCCTGGTCAGCAACAACCATGCAATCAGGATCACGCCTGCGCATATAGATGTCAGGATAATTAACAGACGCACCGTTGCGACAACGAGTAACAGTAGCTTCAACTACATATCCGGTACCAGGCACATCATATCCGACCTCAAATACAGGTTCATTTTTCCTACCAAAAGCCAATTCGATTAGATCGTCACGGCTTTCCGGCTGCACACGCTCCAGACCACAGTTTTTGAGAACAATTTCTACCTCAGCCGGCAACTGCCAACTACTTACATCAAGATTAATCATTACAAACCTCCAAAAAATAAAAACCGGAAAAAGAACCACTCAACAGCAGTTATTTTTCCGGTTTACATAATGACTGGCCTTTTGCCATTCATCTGTCATCCGATATTATTGTCAGCCGGGGATCGCGCCTTATCTTATAGATAAATCCTCTCCCATGCTCAGTGATCAGATTTTACCATCACTTTTGCAAGATTACAATTATCATCTTGCATATAGTTTTTGAAGTTACAGCTATTTGCCTTTGTTAAAACGCTATGTTATTCTCTTTTTGAAATGCAATCCATCAAATATTTCACAATAAATGCGGCCGATCATCTATAGGGAGGATAATAGCATGTGCGCTATGTCTAAAGGGCAAATAGAAGCCAAAGTCAGTGAAGCAGTCAGTCGTTTCGAAATAGAATATATGGGACGAGGCCCCAAGCAGATTCGCACGATGATTATTCAGGATATGATCATCATCAGAATCAAGGGATTTCTGAGTCCTTCCGAGCAAAAACTTGCAGAAAACGGACAAGGTAGAGATTTGATACGCCAAATGCGTTCTATGCTATTTGAAACCGCTCGCGACCAACTGTCCGTGACCATTTCGCAAATTACAGGATCAGCACTTACCGGACTCTACTCCGATATCAACATGACTAACGGCGAGAAAATTATCGTCGCGACTGCTGCTGACAACCTTGAAGCAGCCGATATTTCAGATAACAGCAGATAATTAGACCGTATTATCAGCCACGACCATGACGATAATATCTCTTTTTACCCAGAACCAAGGCAATGCCAGCAGTGATAAGCAACAACACCGCTGTCCGGGATTCAGTTTCACCGGTTTTGGTTAACTCATCATCAGCCAGCGGAATCGCGTCACGTTGCACAATAGCGTACATTGAGAAATGATCTGTCGAGAATTCAAGATACTCAACACCTTCAATGGTAACCATCTTAGTCTCATATAACTCAATATTGCCTTCGTCATCGACAAAAGCGATGGCCAGATTGTCTTTGCCCTGATGCTGCTGAGGCACCGGTATACGAACGGTAATCATGCCGAGCAGATCCTCGTTGGGAACTTTGCCTTCCCAGACGCTGCTGTCATTTCTGACAATACGTTTGAAGACGGATATATCAAATACATCCAGAAGCTCATGACCCAGTCCGGACAGTTCAGCCTCAGCTTTTGCCTTGGTCTGTGGAGCAATTGTATTTTCCTGCAAGTCCTCAACCTTAAGATAGACTGTGACTTCCTGAGAGCCATCTTTGTCCTCGTCACTAATCTTAATAAGACTATCAAGATTATCTACCTGTATCCCGGTACTTGTGTCTTGCGGACGATAATTAATCGTAGTTGGCACGATGTCTTGACACTCCACACGACTAAAGTCGTGGGATTCTTGTTTCAACCACTGTTGCGTTTCGGCAAGCCGACTCGTCTTACATAGTGTCCACAAGCGTATATTCCCGTATGCCCTACGGTATCTGGTATTT
>JAQVJP010000022.1 GCA_028695145.1 Eubacteriales bacterium | reverse complement strand
ATAGTAAAGCAGATTGGTGAGTTAAGTGCCGGCAGGGCAGGTTGGCACCGTGAAGTTAACCTGATCAGCTGGAATGATGCTGAGCCTAAAATTGATATAAGAGACTGGGCTCCTGACCATGATAAGATGGGCAAAGGGATATCTTTGAACAGTGAAGAGGTTGCTGTACTTCGTGAGATTCTTAATGAAATTGATCTTGATGAGATTTGATCAAGATATTGTTTTACTAAATATAGTACACTAAAAATATAACGTACTTAAAAACAGGGATTGGTTGTAAAACCAATCCCTGTTTGATGTAATCTGTTATGTTAATCTGTTTAGTAAAACACAGATCAGAGATAATCTTTGCGCAGATCTGCAGCGCTCATTGGTGATAACAAACCCACCGGAATGTCAAATACTGTAACCGCACCACGACGTCCTTGTTGTGACATGCGATAAATGGCTCTGGCATAGGCTGTTAAAACACTTGCTGTAAACTCTGGATTGCTATCGAGCTTGAGTGAAAGCTGAGCTACTTGTGTTGTGTTTTCAGAGGTCTCACCATTTCTGATTACGAAACCACCATGTGGCAGACCACCGTGTTCAGACTTCAGTTCTTCAAGACTTATGAAATTGACTGTTGTATCATAATCGGCAAAATAGTTTGGCATATCAACAATAGTCTTCTCGATCAAAGTTTTATCAGCACCGTCTTCAACTGCGACATAGCATTCACGACGATGCTTCTCTCTTGTAGTTAATTGAGGACGATCCTTGCTGCTGGCTGCCTTGATGGCATCTTCACTGGGTATGGTATACTGTCTTGCGTCTAAAACTCCTGGAATTCTGCGAATAGCATCGGAATGCCCCTGACTTACGCCCTTGCCCCAGAAGGTATAATCCTGTCCGTCGGGAAGAATGCTGTTAAACAGTACACGAGATAATGAGAAGAGGCCAGGATCCCAACCGCACGAAATGAGGGACAGATGGTCTCCTTCAAGAGCTTTGTAATTCACACTTTCGAAGTACTCAGGAATACGTGCATGGGTGTCGAAACTATCAACTGTGTTAAACATCGAAGCCAGTTCTGGTCCTTGTTCAGGCAAGTCTGTCGCAGAACCACCACAGAGAATAAGCACATCAATCTTATCCTGCCATTTTGAAATCTCTGACATTGATACTGCAGGTGTGTCACTTGCCAGCTCGAGGGAAGACGGATCCCGCCTTGTAAAAACGGCTTCAAGAGACATGTCAGCGCACTTTTTAATTGCCTGTTCAACACCTTTGCCAAGATTACCGTAACCTGCTAAACCTATTCTGATCATATAATCACTCCTAATAATATTTATTAAACAGCAAATACTCTCATTAAGAAATAGTCACTGTTGTAAATTGAACGATGCTAATTATCATAACATAAGTAGTGGAAAAATGCAGGTTTAAATGCTACATATTGCAAAAAAGCCGGCGGAGCTTTTGCCGGTTGAATATACTTGTCTGTATAGGTTAAAATGTATCGGTTAAGGAAATAAGCAAGAGAGGTTAGACTTATGAAGAGCGAAAGTAGAGGCTGGCTGGTCGGTATTATTATTCTGCTGACTTGGCGCATGACATATACAAGCCCGTTCAGCTATTTTGCGGATATGATTGTCGATGGAATAAAAACACTGGTAAAAATTTTGCGTGTTCCACCGCAACCAGCAGTTCTATTATTATATTTTATGGTGTCCGCAATTACTTGTGGCTTGTTATTTCTTGGCCGCAAACAGTTTAGATTGTATCTTGCTGGCTTTTTTGTACTGGCTGTTCTGGCACACCATTTAGTGATATGTATCAGGCAGGAGCAGTTGTTTGATGTCTCACTACCAATAGTAATAGTTCTTGCTTTGGCACTTGTTTTTCTGCTGATACGAAATAAAACCCCGGGATTATTTCTGGCTGACGCTTTTATTATGGCGTTACCGGTTTGGCTGATATACGATGGCTTGCTGGTGCTGCTGTTCTCCTTGTTTAAATGGAGTTCAAACCGTTGGTCTCCTTTGTTTGTACTTCCTGATAACCCACAGATTCACCAGCTTGACGGTTTGCTTCATATGCCTTGGCAGATTTGGACGGTATTCCCGGTGGTGCTGGCTGTTGCTCCGATAATTATTCTGAGCAAAAACAGAAATAAATGACTATTAAGCTATTAACTTATCACAAAATGACACTAATTCGCAGAGGTGCAGGCTGATGTATGATTTTGAAAGTGTTCGTCAACAAATAGAAGAACTCCGGGCCGAAATTGAGAATCATAATAGGCTTTATTACGACGAGGATAGTCCACAAATAAGTGATCAAGAGTATGATCAGCTTATGCAAAGATTGAGGATGCTTGAAGCTGCCTGGCCAGAATTTTCTTCCGAAGAGTCTCCTGCTAAAAAAGTGGGCGGTAGTGTTCGTAAAAATCTGCCGGCCGTTGCTCACCGATTTCCAATGTTGAGCCTGCAAGATGTATTTAGTCGGGATGAAGTTGCTGTTTTTGTTCAGCGTATGCAAAGAGAAGTTACTGAACCTGAGTTTGTCGTTGAACAGAAAATTGATGGTCTTTCTGTCAGTCTGCGTTATGAAAATGGCATACTGGCAAAAGCGCTTACCAGGGGAGATGGTGTCAATTTTGGTGAGGATATCACTGATAATGCCAGAGAAATTTCAAATCTGCCTCTGCGCTTGAACTTACCTGTTACGGATCTTGAAGTTCGCGGAGAAGTCTATATGCCGGTTTCGGCTTTTGAAGCGGTAAATATCAGACAGGAAGAAATTGGTGGCAAGACTTTTGCTAATCCGCGCAACTGTGCGGCTGGAACATTACGGCAGTTAGACAGTCGGGTTGTTCGTGAGCGTGGATTGAAAATTTTTGTTTTCAATATTCAATACTGCAGCGAACCTCAATGGCTGACACATTCTGATAGTTTAAAATGGCTTGCCGAGCAGGGATTTTCTGTTAGTCCTGACTACTATGTTTGTAAAACAGAAACTGAAGTCTTGGAAGCTGTTGATAGAATTGGTAGTCAAAGATTTGCTCTTGAGTACGGAATTGATGGAGCTGTCGTGAAGCTTAATCAATTAACCGAAAGAGATCGAATCGGCAATACAAGCAAGGTTCCTCGCTGGGCCGTTGCTTATAAGTATCCACCTGAGCAGAAAGAAACCAGAGTAAGAGATATTACCGTACAGGTTGGTCGTACAGGCCGGATAACACCAATGGCTCTGCTTGAGCCTGTGCTTCTGGCCGGGACAACAGTCAGCCGGGCTACTCTTCATAATCAGGATTATATAAATCAGCTTGGGCTTGCGATCGGGGACACTGTTCTTGTTCAGAAAGCAGGTGATATTATACCTGCGGTGCTTTCTGTAAGACATGATTTACGCAAGACAGAAGCCGAGATCTTTCGTTTGCCTGATCATTGTCCTGTGTGTGGGGCTCCTGCCGAGCGTGATTTTGACAGTGCGGATCTGCGTTGTACCGGTTCTGATTGCCCCGCACAGCTTAGTCGTCATCTGATCTATTTCGCGTCACGAGACGCTATGGATATTGAAGGTCTTGGGCCATCAACAGTAGAGGCTCTTATGGCTGCCGGATTGCTGACCAGCCTGGCAGACATCTTTTTTTTGAACCAGCATCGTGAGCGTTTGCTTAAGGAACGTATCATCGGTAGAGAAAAATCAGTTGATAACCTGCTTGCTGCCATAGATGAAGCGAGGGGAAGATCACTTGATCGTCTAATAACAGGTCTTGGTATTCGTAATATCGGTCGGCAGGCCGCTCGTGTACTGGCAACCTCATACAAAAGTTTACGTGATCTGGTGCATGCGAGCGAGGAGGATCTTATTAAACTGCCAGATTTCGGTCCAGTCAGTGCTGCTGCAGTTGTTGGTTTCTTCGCACAAGACCAGACGTTGAAATTAATTGATAAGCTTGAAGAAGCAGGTGTGAGAACTGATTCGGATATTAGTAACAAAATCGATGCAAATATAACGCGTAAAAAACTCGAAGGTACGACTTTTGTATTAACCGGTACGCTTCCTACTCTTGATCGCAAAGAGGCACGAGACCTAATCGAGGCTGCCGGAGGCAAGGTCAGCGGAAGCGTTTCTCGTAAAACAGATTTTGTGGTAGCAGGGGAGGCCGCCGGCAGTAAACTGACAAAAGCCGCTGAACTCGATATTCGGGTTATAAGTGAAGCAGAGTTAATGGAGCTGCTGGCAGAAGAGGGAGTTTAATTATATGACAAAAGAAATTTCCACAGAAGTGCTTAAAAAAATTGCGAAAGTTCGTTGTTGGCTTCTGGACATGGATGGAACTGTTTCGCTTGAGGATAATGCCTTACCAGGTGCTGACATTTTTTTTCGTGCTATTCAAGATCAGGAATTCATCTTCCTGACCAATAATTCTTCGCGGCATGCTGATTATTATGTCCAGAGAATGCTTAAACTTGGATTTAATGTTGATCGTAAGCGTATGCTGACTTCAACTGATGCTTTGATCATTTATCTTAAAAATAAAAAAGCTAAGAGTTTATTTATAGTTGGAACCCCTGATTTTGAACGTTCACTTATAGAAGCTGGATTTGAAATCAAAAAAGATAAGAGCATGTCTGTAGATTATGTCGCAGTAGGCTTCGATACAACTCTAACTTATGAAAAAATAGATACTGCCTGTGATTACATCCGTGCAGGTATTCCCTGGGTTGGGGCGAACCCGGATTTTGTATGTCCACTTGCGGATGGTAAGGTTCTGCCAGACTGCGGATCAATTATGGCAATGCTCACAGCCTGTACTGATAGCAAACCGGAAATTGTGATTGGCAAGCCTGAATCTGCTATGGTCGATATGGTAATTGCCGATAGAGGGTATAAATTAGATGAACTGGCAATGGTTGGTGATCGACTGTATACCGATCTTGAGTTGGCAAGAAGAGCTGGTATTCTTGGAGTAGCTGTACTTACAGGTGAAACTAGCCTGGTTGAAATTGCTGAGAGCAATATAAAACCCGATATCATCATGGAGGATATCGGGCAATTAGCAAACATTATTGAGACAATTAAGAAAAATAATTTATAATTGATTTGACTATAAATAAAGATAGCGCTAATAATTCAGAGAACACGGGATAAATACTGAAGCCACTTCTCTTTTGTTACTTCGCTTATAGCGTGCTCCATACGACATGCGTCCTGTTCAGCTGTTTCCTCATCAATATGCAACACTTCTGTCAGGAAGCGTTTAAGCATAGTATGTCGCTGCATAATTTCGCGTGCTCTGATTTTACCCTCGGCAGTTAATTGGATCAGACCGTAATGATCGTGACTTATTAGTTCTGCCTGCTTAAGAATGCCGATCGCCTTGCTTACACTGGCCTTAGAAACATGAAGATGCTCGGCTATGTCAACTGAACGTACTCTGCCTTCATCGTCTGAGAGAAGAAGTATCGCTTCGAGATAATCCTCGCTTGCAGGTGTCAAAATAGCTGATGACAACTGTATCACCTCAATTCTTCTTATTAAATGTACATCTTATCCCAACATAATAAACCGCAGGGATGTTCTTGTTTATTCATTCTATCATAGAGGAGATTCGTATTCATTAATCTAAGGAAATTATTAATTACTTTCATCTTGCCTCGATTGATTGTCTGGCTGCTGATTGCATTTGCCGGACCAGCTGCAGCCGGCACAACCTGAACTGCAAGCGGATGAGCCATTATTCTGAGCTTGTTCTGAGTCTTGATCGCAACAGCCACAGGCACTTCTGCCACGTAACAATCTAATAATATGTTTGATCAAAATATATGCTGCCAACAATATAACAAGTGCAGCTACAATATAGGGTGAATACTTATACATTTACATTGCTCCTGCCAATCGGCCAATCTGATAGACCAACATACTAACGATCCAAGCCATACCAATTTGCCATATCAACGCGAAAGCAGTCCATTTCCAACTGTTCATTTCGCGCTTTATTGCGCCAAGCGCTGCTATACAAGGGGTATATAAAAGCGTAAATGTCATAAACGCATAAGCACTTAGTGGTGTAAACATTGTTAGCAGCTGATCTTGTGTGAAGAGTATCTCTATTGTAGAAACAACTGACTCCTTGGCAACAAGTCCTGTAAGCAGAGCAACTGCTGATTGCCAGTTGCCAAATCCGAGAGGTTTCAGAAGAGGTGCTATTAATCCACCGAGCATACCGAATATACTGTCTGAGTTGTTACTGACCATTTGCATCTTCAGGTTGAAACTTTGTAAAAACCAGACTACTATACTCATCGCGAAAATCAGAGTTCCCGCACGTATCAGAAAATCCTTAACCTTATCCCAGACATGAAGAAATAGTGATTTATGGTCAGGCAGTCGATAGGGGGGAAGCTCAATTAGAAAAGAGGATTGACTGTTTTGCTTGTTTTTACCAAATGATGAAATGATGACTGCTGAAATAATCGCTATGATAATGCCTAATATGTACATGGAAAACGTAACCAGGCCTTTGCTGCTTGCGAAAAACAATGAAGCAAACAATGCGTAGATTGGCATTCTGGCTCCGCATGACATGAAGGGAGTAATCAGAATTGTCAATCGGCGTTCTCGCTCATTTTCCAGTGTTCTGGCTGCCATAACTGCGGGGACTGTGCAGCCAAAGCCCATTAACATGGGTATGAAGCTGCGTCCGCTCAGACCAAGTCCCTGAAATATTTTGTCAACAATAAATGCTGCTCTGGCCATGTAGCCTGAGTCTTCAAGTAAAGTCAAAAAAGCAAATAATAATGTTATTTGCGGAAGAAAAGTCAGAATTCCACCAACACCTGCAATAATGCCATCAACCAAAAGGCTGCTAATCCAGGCTGGTGCTTGTGTGTCGATAAGCCAGCTGCTAACCATTCCTCCAATAACATCCTGGAAGAATATGTCAAGTAATTCAGTAAGTCTACCCCCCAGATTTTCACTGAAGGTTATTTGGAATACCAAAAACATTATCAATAAAAAAATTGGCAGCGCCAGCCACTTGTTTGTAAGAATACGATCTATACGGTCTGATTTTGTAAGTGCTTGGGGTGGATGGCTATGTGTTAACACTTCATTATGAATTTCTGAAGCCTGACGATAAAGCTCAGCGGTTTCATCATCTGATTCTTCAGGGTATTCTGTATGATCGACCGTGATGTGATGTCCAACTGGATGCGGATGACTGTGAGTCAGACCGTCTGGATGGCTATGCTGGTGCTCATGAACAGGGTTATGATGTCCATGAGGACCTTGATGATCATGGAGGCCTTGGCCACCATGTCTGCCGCCATGATGATGGCCATGAGGTTGGAAATCAGGCAAGTCTCTACTATGTATGGCAGCTGTTTTACTGACCATTTGCAATAGCTCTTCCATACCTTCGTTCTTTTTGGCTGAAATTGCTACAACTGGTACACCAAGAAGCTCTTCAAGTTTTTCAACTTCAAGTTTATCACCATGGCTAACTATTTCGTCCATCATATTAAGCGCAACAATTATAGGTCTGCCCAATTTTTTTAGCTGCAAAGTAAGATAGAGATTTCTCTCAAGGTTGGTTGCGTCAATAATATTAATAACAACATCCGGTTTTTCTGTCAGTATGAAGTTTCTCGTTACAATCTCTTCCATCGAATAAGGTGAAAGAGAATAAATCCCTGGCAAATCCACCAGTGTCAAAATATCTCCACGATATCGAATCATTCCAACTTTTTTTTCTACGGTAACTCCTGGCCAATTGCCAGTAGTCTGTCTTGTTCCGGTTAATCGGTTGAAAAGGGTTGTTTTACCACTATTAGGGTTTCCGGCCAAAGCAATTATCGGCATATGTATAAATCATCCTTCCAGAAGGCTGACCCTTATTAAACGGGCATCTTTTTTTCTGATTGATAATGAATAATTTCTAATTCTAATTTCCATAGGGTCACCAAGCGGCGCGAGTTTACGCAGCATGACCCATGTCCCTGGTGTTACACCCATAGCAATTAGGCGCTGCCTGAATTTACTATCGCCTTCAATATTAAGTATTGTAGCGCATTGTCCAGGCTTGAGTTCATCAAGATTCATCCGCAACATCCTCCTGTTAACGTCGGTTAACAGTCTGGCATGTCTCGACGAAAATGTCAACAAAAAAAGCCGTTCGTCGGCCTTGTTTTCTCTATCTTGGTAATATTCTCTTGTCTTAGTAATATATGAAACGTTAGCTGAAGTAATGACCAGTCACAGCCTGATCAGGCTGGCTGGCATAGAAGATGGTGTTTTTGAAAAAAAGCTTGTAAATTAAGCTGGTCTTCTTTGTTATCACACGAAAATGTCAATGGGATAGTTTTGGCCGCACTAAGAATAGTAGCAAATCCAACAAGAGCTGATAACATGCTATCAGCAACTAGCCGATCGCCTTCTGCTGTGTTAAAAACAATCTTGCCTCTACTCTCGTTTATAAGATCAGTAAATTCACGCAGCATGTTCATTTGATCAGTCATTCGAATTCCTCCTTTCATGATAATCGAAGTAATAATACACGAAAATTGCTCTTCGGTCGATAGTAATTATGTTCTACAATTGTGTACTTAATGTTAACATCTGTTATACT
The DNA here is from genome assembly GCA_028695145.1 of Eubacteriales bacterium. Taxonomy (GTDB): domain Bacteria; phylum Bacillota; class Clostridia; order Saccharofermentanales; family UBA5734; genus JAAYFZ01. The sequence continues at coordinate 21,355 of JAQVJP010000022.1, read as the reverse complement.
TATCAGTGATTCATACGTTGATTTGATCGAATGTTACGATAATCAGCTTTGATAGATCACAATTATAGATATTTAGAAGGAGCAGGGTGTTTATGATGTACTACTTTCTTAGTCTCCTGCTATGCGCAATTTTATCTCTGTGTTTGTTTGTAATGCTGCTGCACAGGCTGAAAATAAATAGAGAATATAAAAACCGACATGCTCTAAGTTATATGCTTCCTGCAATTCTTATGATAGCGTTTATTTATTTTTCGGTAACACTTACTGTACCTCGTGTGCTCGATTTGCCTGCTGTAATTACTGGGCGTTTTCAAGTTGAAGAAGCACATGTTGATTTTGACGATTTGTCTAACGGGATTTTATTGATTGATGGCAGCAGGTATTTTTATGATTTTGTTAATAATCATGAGTTAGAAACAGGAAACTATAAAGTTTCTTATACTCCTCGCAGTAGATATATTATTAATATGGAACGAATCGCTGAATCGGCTGAAAATTTGTCAGCAAATTAAGCTGCTTAATAATTTGAATCGATAATTGAAAATTATTTGAAGGAATAGGTTTTTAGAATGGTAAAAATGTGTGTATCAGTGAAGAATCCTTCAGGACTCCATGCAAGACCAGCAAGTAAATTATGTGCCATTGCTCGTAGTTATAAGTGTAACAGTTCGATTAATTGTGGTGAATTAAATATTGATATCAAGAAAATACTTGATTTAATGTCAGCCAATCTTCGAAATGGAGATGAGCTTGAGGTAATCTGTGATGGCATAGATGAAAAACAGGCGATTAAGGAAATTGTCGAGTTTATTCAAAATCTTGATGAATAGAATAACTGTTTTGTAAATATTAAAACTGATAATAGCTGATTCTGACCACTATACTCTATGTAAAACTACAACTGTTTGTGCGATTGTAGATAGCAAACAGCTGGAAATCAATATGGAGGTGCAAGATGGCGGAATTATCCCGAAACTATTATGAATATGAGGAAATACAGAATCGTGTTCAGGGGAAACATGGGTTCTATGTGGCTGCTACTGATCGAGATATGCTTGTTAAGGTTAGCAGTATGGTTGATAAATGCGGCTGCGTTGGACTGATGGATACAGCCGGTCGTGTTCAATATTTGATAGATGGACGCAAAGGTTCTCCGTACGCGGCTCGAAGAATTAGAGAAGTTGCAGGACGTCTGCTGAGCCAGGATGAAGAACTGAAAGCCAGTTATCTGGACTATATTCAGGAATCTGTTGATATAGTATTGGCAAAAGAAAAAATCGCTGTTCATTTAAAAGGATATCGTTATTTAAGATTCATGCTGCAGCAATCTGCTGCTGATCCATCGTTATTAAGACCAGTTACTAAAACTCTTTATCCTGATACTGCGATGTATTTCAAGGTGAAACCTGCTCATATAGAAAGAGATATACGTTATGCAATCAGGAGTTGCTGTAGTCTTCCACTAAGTTCATATGCTAATACAGCAGCAATTTGCTATTTGCATGATCTTGTTTGTTTAAACATTCGCTGTCTTCAAAAACAAGAAAAAAATCAGGCCTGCGACATTTAAGCCGCAGGCCTGAATACCTCTGCCTGAATCCAAAAGATATCAGTTATTAACTTTGTCTTTAAGACCCTTGCCTGCTTTGAAAACAGGTGCCTTAGAAGCAGGGATTTTGATCTCTTCTTTAGTGCTTGGGTTGCGACCCTTGCGGGCAGCACGTCTACGCACTTCAAAAGTACCGAAACCAACAAGAACTACTTTTTCCTCTTTGGCCAGAGCATCGGAGATAGTGTCAAGCACAGCGGAGATTGCGCTCTCGCAATCTTTCTTGCTCAATTTTGTTTCCTTTGCTACTGCATCGATCAGATCAGTTTTATTCATGGATAAGAGCCTCCTTTGGGAGATATTTCTTGACATATTATCATACGAACCTGTGAGTAGTGTCAAGTGCTGAATAAGGAAAAATTACTGAAATCAGCTGTTTTCTTGCATGTTTTCCAGTGAACAATCGATTTTTGATGAACAAAATTTACGAAAACATTGCAAAAATTTCAGTAAAAGCTTCTGTAACATAAACAGTGTGAAAAATGATCAATGCAGTAAAAGGTTGTTATGCAATCGACATTAATGTAAAATATCAAGAGCTGCAGATTGGTAGTTGAAGGCAGCTGTTAATACCACTTACCGGGAGGATACAATTATGGTAGTTACTAAAGATATGATTATTTCAGAGGTTCTCAGCATGGATCAGGGAACAACGCCGATCTTCTTCAAGAATGGTCTGCATTGTCTGGGTTGCGTTATGGCTTCGGGAGAGACTCTTGAGGAAGCTTGCATGGTTCATGGAATAAACTGTGATAACCTCCTTGCTGAGCTGAATGATTACTTCAGTAGTCAGGAAGAAAAGGCTTAATTTTATTATCAGATTGAAAAAGTTATGAAATAGGCAGTGTAATTTGGTTTTTAAAATTATGCTGCCTATTTATTCTTTTTATTTCTTTTTATTCTTTTTAGCTGCCTCAAGTCTTTTCTGATGTTTTTTTGTGGTTTTCATCTCTTGTTTGATGTTTTTTTCTTGGTTATTTTTTGCCCTTTTTATTCTTTTCTCGGAGATCAAAACATAATATCCGCTATCTTCAATGATTCTTACCCCGCCCAAAATTGTTTTCATTTTGTTGATATACCATTTTGGCTTTTTTACTACGACATATAGCATGCCGTTATCCTTAAGCAGTACGCGGCTGGACTCGATGAAGCGTTTAGCGACATTATAATCCGTGTGGTACGGGACATTGGATAATATTAAGTCGAAACTGTTTGCTTGAGACATTTTTATCAAGCTCTCTGGACCATCTGACAAAACTGTGTTAATTTCAGTGAAGCCAAGAGCAAGCGCGTTTAATCTGCTCACGCGGATTGCTTCTGGATCGACATCCAACATCCAAATATTATGAGCGCCGCAAAAATGAGCTGCGTACAAACCTACGATGCCATAACCGCAGCCAAGGTCAAGTAGTTTTCTGCCTGGGAGCAGTTCAGCCCTGACTGTTCTCAGCATTGCTGAAGTTCCCGCATCAACACTTCTTGGTGAAAACAATGAATGAGATGTTTGAAGTCTCATTTCTAAATCATTAATTTTTACTTCAATAATATCCATATGTTGGTATTATAATCATTTTTCGGTACAATATAAATGATAAATCGCAGAGGTGTTGTTATGATTATACAGCGTGACCTGTATCGCATATCTATGTTTGTTTTAATTGCAGTATTTTGCTGCGCTTTGATATTTACTCTAACTTCCTGTAGTTTGGGCTTTTTTGGCGCTGAAGAAAAGCCAGAAAATACGGAATCTGTTGAGAGTTCTGATAATGATTCTGATACTGCAGCTTCAAACACTGACAGCGAAACAGTGGTATCTGAATCTCTATCCGGCCAAGAAGGCGAAATAATCTGGTATGAAGGTGACTCTTGGGTGTATGTTAACAATAGCTGGCTGAATATTCGGTCTGGACCGTCGACAGATGACGCGATTTTAACTGAAGTATACTATTCTCAGGCCTTGCGCAGAATATCTGTCAGTGATTATTGGTCATTGATAATTCTTCCTGATGGTCAAGAAGGTTACGCATATAATTCATATTTAAGTCTTGAGCCTCTGTCCGCACAGTCTGAATGATAGTCTGTTATTGAATGTTGATTTATGTCTAAGTTTGTACGGCTTTGTTATAGTTTAGTTTCTTTTTATGTTTTTCTAAAGTTTCTGTCAATACTCTACGATAACTAATAACGGAAAGTTTGTTTATAGGTTATTAGCATTTAACGCAGGAGGACACCCTAATGACAGGAATGACTCGCAAAAGATTATTTCAGGGTTTTATCTGTCTGCATATTTTGAATCAGGCAAATAATGAGCCTTTTTTCGGCAGCTGGTTGATTGAGGAATTGTCTGAAATTGGTTATAAATTAAGCCCGGGCACTGTTTATCCTATTTTACATAGTATGGAGCAGGAGGGTTTGATTGTTCATCATTTCGAAAATGTGGATGGTAAAGCCAGAAAATATTACAGCATAACCAATGAGGGAAGAGCTGAGCTTCGCCAGGCTCATTCATATATGTTGGAATTGACGGATTCGATTGCTCAGGATTTAACAGACGCTTCAGCTACCGGCTGATCTTTCTTACTGTATTTAAGCGGTGTGGTACCTGTATAGCGTTTGAAAGATCTTGTGAAATGTGCCTGATCGCTGAACGCAAGCATTATCGCGACATCTTGGATTGGCTTTTTGTATTCAGTTAACAATTCGCAGGCTGCTTCGATTTTTTTCCGTGTGATGTATTCTGTTAGCGCTTCGCCTGTCTCATCTTTGAAATGTCGAGATAAATAGCTGGGGTTATGGCCTGTATAAACAGCAAGATCTTCCAAAGTGATTTTACTGTATATTCGTCTGCTAATGTAGTGTTGGCATAACCTGACTGGTTGTGACCATGCCTGATTAAACTGTTCTGAAGTTAATGTGGTTAGCTCCTGAAACAGTTCTGAGATCCATTTTAGTACTTCTTCAGAATTGTCACATGTCTCTATTGTGCGCAAATAATCATCCATTATGCCATTTGCTGTTTCTGAATCAAGAGCTGCTTCAATTGCTGTACTTATTGCTTGCTGGGCAAGAAGCAGTGCGCTGTTTTTCTGATATCTTATAGGTCTTTCGGCATATCTACGCCAATTCTCGGCAAATTCATCATTGGCAGCAGCCAGTTTTTTTTGATCTCCTGTTTTGATGGCAAGTAAATATTGATATTCAAGATCCTGAGATGGCAGCTTAGCGCGTTTGCTATTTCGCAAATTGCGCAGCTGAGGCATTCCTGGTTTACTGGCTGCGTTAAGCCAGGAGGTTACTTTTGCCGATTTGTGATGAAGACAGAGACTGACCAGTTGAGCAAAACTCTGTAGCTTGCCCTCTGCCTGTTCTGACCTTGCGGGGCCGATAAGCAGCAGATCCTGTGACCAGACTGAAGATTTGAGCGACATGGCTGCCCAGACTCTATCAGTTTCCAAAGCAAAAAGTACAGGACCTGGTGCTTGTGGTTTTGACTGCCCGGTTAGCTTCCGCAGTTGTCTGTAGAACCATTTCTTTAGTTTGTTCAGTTCCATCTCAACTTCTTCTGTTTGCAATCCGGCTGTGCGAAAAATAATTTTTCCGCGCCGATTAATACAGGTTACTGGAATACCGGTAATTACTGCTGTCTGTCGACATATTTGTTCGAAATTTTTCAGCTGTCTATTACTAATGCGCTTCTCAATATTTCCTGAGTCTTGATTCCGTTTATTAATGTAGTTAGAATCAGTCACCGGTTTCCTCCTTAGACATTTGTCTATGCTGATTTTAGCCTATTGAGCTCATCGAGGCAATTCAATTAATTACAGGCAACATAAGTTATGTTTTTGTCAACAAACAGTTATCGCTCCTGAAGTTACATTCCTGGTAATATGAATGGGTAGTATGGAGGCAAACATTATCAGGGGGTAGTTTATGTTTCTGAAAATAAGTAAAAACTCGAAGGACCAGCTTAACTATTTATTAAATAAGCTAATAAGTCAGTGTATTGTAGCTGGTACTTTAGAAACAAAAGATCGTGTGTATGGTTTTAACCGTCTTATTTCAAGGATGGGTCTTGCTGATTGCGGTTCTGTTTTAGATATATATGACAACGATTATGAGATAGATTTGCCATCAACGAATGAATCAGTTGTCCATAGCGCTGAGTTTAGTGATATGGCTTTTACCATAGGTGCTACGATAAATAGAATTATTGAAACTGCTGTTGAGCTTAAAATAATTGCTGATGTTTTTGATTTAAGGGAAGTTCTTGCTGCCGATTTACTCGATTGTCTAATGGGCAGACCTTCTGATATTAATAATGAATTTTACCATCGTTACAGTAAGAGTCCACAGGAAGCAACAGATTGGTTTTATACATATTGTCAAAATGTACAGTATATTCAAGCTGCACGAATAACCAAGAATGTATCATATAAAGCAGAGTGTGACTTTGGACTTCTTGATATAACTATTAACCTCAGCAAACCAGAAAAAAACCCAAAAGACATAGCCGCTGAACGCCATGCGATCAGCAGCGGATATCCCAAATGCCTTCTATGTCGTGAAAATGAAGGATTCAGTGGTAGAGTAGGGCATCCTGCCAGGGCCAATCATCGATTGATTTCTCTGCCTGATTTGGTCAATGAGGAGTGGTATTTACAATACTCTCCTTATTCCTATTATCCAGAACATTGTATTGTGTTATCAACTGAACACAGACCAATGAAAATCGATCGTCAGACTTTTGCCAGAATTATTTCGTTCCTTGACCGTTTTCCACACTACTTCATTGGCTCAAATGCTGATTTGCCAATTGTTGGTGGTTCCATACTCAGCCATGATCATTATCAGGGCGGGCGATATTCTTTTGCCATGGACAGAGCTGGTTTAGAGAGAACTTTCGAGTTGTCTTCCTGGCCAGATATTTCCGCTGGTATTGTTCATTGGCCAATGTCTGTGATTAGACTTGCTGGAAATGATTCAGAACGTATTATTGATTGCGCGGCTTCAATACTTGAGCATTGGCGTGAGTACAGTGATCCGGAGGCGGATATTCTGGCTGTAAGTGACGGTGAACCTCATAATACAATTACACCAATTGGTCGGATGCGTGATGGCAGGTATGAGCTTGATTTGGTGCTGAGGAATAACCGGTGTACCAGTGAGCACCCAATGGGTATTTTCCATCCGCATGCTGATGTTCACCATATAAAACAAGAAAATATTGGCTTGATTGAAGTAATGGGGCTTGCGGTTCTGCCTGCAAGACTGGTAAAAGAGTTGGATCAGGCAGCAGCAGCTCTGATTAACGAATCTGAGGTTGTAGATGAGAAACATCAAGTCTGGATTTCTGAGCTAAGAGTAAAATATCCTAATGTGTCAGATCTTAATAATGCAGAAGAAATTATTCGCAGGGAAACAGCTCGAAAATTTGAACGTGTACTTGAAGATGCCGGTTTGTTTAAGCATGATGCAGCTGGTCGTGAAGCGCTTGTAAGGTATATTGAAGCTGTAAGTATTTTGTAAGTTATTAGACAATCATGAACATATTATAGTAAAATCCTCTTTCAGGAGCTTGAATGCAAAGAATGTCTGGTATCTGCCGGACTTGTATTGAAGACACACAGGAGGTAAATATGCCAATATCAACGAAAACAATTGTCAAAATAGCTGTTGGCGCCGTTGTATTAATTATTCTTGCCGGAATCGGCTTCAGTTCCGTATTTTCAATAGGCGAGAGTCAGCAGGGCGTGATCACGACTTTTGGCAAGTATACTAAAACAGTAGACGCAGGATTGAATGTTAAGCTGCCGTGGCCTATTCAATCTGTTAGAATACTGCCGGTTAATCTAACACAGAAGATTGAGCTTGGTTATCGCGAACAGTCAAACGGCGAGTATGTGACAGTTCCTGAAGAGAGCAATATGATAACCGGAGACATGAATATCGTAAATATCGATTTTTTTGTGGAATGGAAAATTAGTGATCCTTACAAATATTTGTTTGTCACAGAAAATCCTGACGCGATTTTACGTAATATGATTCAGAGCAGCGTACGATCTGTAGTTGGAACAAGGATGATTGACGATGTTTTGACAACCGGGAAAATTCAGATCCAGGCAGATGTTAAAGAGATGCTTACAGAGAATCTGCTTGAGAATGATATTGGATTGATGGTTCTGGACGTAAAAATCAATGATTCAGAGCCGCCGACGGAAGAGGTAGCGAAGGCATTTCGTGATGTTGAAACAGCTAAACAACAGAAAGAGACTGCTCTTAATCAGGCTATGAAGTACAAAAATAGTAAGCTTCCGGCCGCAAGTGCTGAAGCTGATAAAATAATCAAAGATGCCGAAGCTGCTAAACAGTCAAAAATAAATGAAGCTGCTGGTGAACGGGATCGTTTCCTGTCGATGTTCAATGAATATGTTAATTTCCCTGAAATTACACGTCAGCGTATGTATCTTGAAGCTATTGAGGAAGTTATGCCTGACATTACAATTTATATAGACGATGGGACAGGTACTAATAAACTTCTGCCACTTTCGCCTTTGATAGAGAGCAGCTCCTCTTCAACTTCTAATGATACTGCTCAGACAGATACAACAACTGCTGAACAATCAGACCTGCAGCCGGGAGCTGCTGATCAGGGAGGTGCAGAATGAAAAAATTAAGGAATAGAATTATAATTGCAGCTGTTCTGATTATTGCAATCATTTCGCTGGCTTCGTCGCTTTATACTGTGAGAGAAGGCGAATTTGCCTATATTACTCAGTTTGGCGCGATAAAAAGAACAGAAACAGCGCCTGGGCTTAAACTGAAGATTCCATTTGTCGAAGATGTCAACAGATTGACCAGCCGTCAAATGATATACAATGTTAATCCATCTGAGGTACTGACGGCTGATAAGAAGGCTATGATTGTTGACAGTTATTCGATCTGGCGTATAAAAGATGTAACTACTTTTATCAGAACTGTAGGCAATATTAATGAAATGCAGAAGCGTATTGATGCCAGCACTTACAGCGTTATCAAAAACATGATGGGCAGTTTGATGCAAAGCGAAATAATAACAGATGGTGAGGGCGGACGTAATACGCTAAATCAGCAAATTACCGATCAGGTTGCTGCCAATCTGGTTGGCTATGGTGTAGACGTAATGACTGTGGAAATCAAGCGTTATGATCTGCCAAGTGACAACACTGCTGCCGTATTTGACCGCATGATTTCGGAGAGGGCGCAGATGGCAGAATCTTTCAAAGCTGAAGGTGAATACGAGGCCGCGAAAATTCGTAATGAGACAGATAAGGATATTGGTATTCTCTTGGGTGAAGCCAGAGCACAGGCTCACAAACTGCAGGGTGAAGGTGAAGAGGAGTACATGCGTATTCTGAAAGAGCTCTATCAGGATGAAGCAAAAGCCGACTTCTATCTTTTCGTTAGAGAACTTGACGCGCTTAAGGAAACACTCCAAGGTGATAAAACAATAATTTTGGGATCCGATTCACCGTTAGTTAAGATTTTAAATAACGAACAATAGAATATAAGCATCAACTTGCACTTTTTTGTTGTTTGTCTTCAACTGAGGTTGTCTCGATATAGTTTGCGCTTTTGCAGGCTCAAGAGACAGCCTCTTTTATAATTTGTGAGGTTTCGAAATAATTAATAATTGTCATAAGTCATTTGTTCATTTAATATGAAATTGAGGTGTGACAATGATCGGCTTGATCAGATCCAGTCTGAGAGATTTTCGTATAATACAGCGCAAAGTTCTCTTCTTCGAAGCGGTGTTTATTCTGTTATCGGGTTTTGTTTTTGTTCCTTTTGTCAGCTGGCTGCTTAATCGACTTCTGAGAGCTTCCGGTAGTGGGTATCTTGTTAGCAGTGATGTTTTTCGATTTATGCCGGATTTGAGGGGAATATTGACTTTTGTTTTACTTGCTCTGATCATGGTTTTTTTGCTTTATACCGAGTTAGGTATAATTGTAGTAATGTCTCAGAAGGTTTATTTTGGCCATAGAGTCAATCTTTCTGACGCAGCCGTTACAGTGCTGCGAAGATTACCGGCAATTAGCGGTATAGGTATTATTAATTTTCTTGTACTGATGCTGCTGCTTGCACCGATCCTGGACTCTCCACTGATAAACTATTTGCTCAGTGGATACAATTTTGACATTCTTGTATTAAATCAGGTGCGTCAATCTATCTGGCGTACAATTATACTTAGTTTTCTTTTGCTGTTATTATTCCTTGTGTTGTGTCGTCTTTTATTTGCTCTTCATTTAACTATTATCAAGGGTTTCAATATAAATCATTCTTTGCTGGCGAGCTGGCGGCTGACAAAAGGTAAGTTGCTTAAAATATCGTTTGTCATCGGAATAAGCAACCTTATTTTTTTTGGTTTGTCTGCGTTAGTACTTGTCATTTTGAACTATATGCCTGTATGGACAGGTATTGCTGACCGTTTTGTTTTTGTGCAATCAGCAGTTACAGTTTTTACAGGTTATCTCGCCTTTGTTTTGACTATTGCCGCGGTTCCCCTGAATATTATTATCATAACAAGAATGTACTACAGCTTAGAAGCGCGGCCACGGGATGATCTTGTTTTGTCAGGTAGCTGGATTGCCGGCAAGTCAGAAAACAGAATTAATGAATTTCTCAAACGCAACACCGCGGCTGTGAGATTGGTAATGATTTTGCTTCTTGTTACAACATATGTTTTAAATACTCAGATTTATAATAATATTGTTTTCGCTCGTTGGAATGTGATGATCGCCGCTCATCGTGGAGATCCTGTAAACGCACCTGAAAACACAATTCCGGCGATAGAGTCCGCGATTTTACTTGCTGTAGATTATGTTGAAATTGATGTTCAATTGACAGCAGATAACGAACTTATTCTGTTTCATGATTCGACTACCAGAAGATTTAATGGTGAAAATAGAGTTGTTAGTTCCATGACTTTGGCTGAAATACAAAGTGTTGATGTTGGCAGTTGGTTTTCCGCGGCTTTTGCCGGTGTTTCTCCGCCTTCGCTTGAAGAGGTCATCAAACAGGTAGATGGAAGAGCCAATTTATTGATAGATGTTAAGCTCACCGGAGATCCAGTTGCTACCGCTCGTGTTCTGGCTGATTTGATAAGTGAATATAATTTTTATGAAAGTTGTATGGTTCAGAGTTTCAGTCCTCGTTTGCTTGCTGAAGTTCGCAAAATTAGTCCTGAAATTAAAATTGGACAGATTCTGCGAGCTTCTTCAGGTGGATTGACTAATATTGACGTAGATTTTTATACAATCAGTCAAAATATTTTAACTGATAACTTCATTAAGATGGCTCGAAGAGAGTCACGCCAGATATGGGTTTGGACTGTAAATTCGGAAAGTAATATACGCACGGTATTGTCTTACGATATCAATGGAATTATTACTGACTATCCACAGAGAGTTAGACAAGCAGGTGGTTTTGCGGAACTTATATCCGAACCTGATCCTGTACCGGCAGCTGTTGTTGATGAGAATCAATTAAACTGATATCAGATAGAATACTGACAATTTGAACCTTCATGTGCGATAATTATGAAAACAGCATGAGGAGTTGTATATGACGGCATTACGAAATCGAGATGATATTAAGAAAAAATTGATTGATATGATGCCGGTGGATATGGCCTGGCTTGTAACCGGACATGGTTTCTGGCGAACTTCACCGCTGCCGCGATTTGGTATTCGTAGTCTGAAAATGTCTGATGGACCACATGGTCTTCGATTGCTTGAGTCAGATCAGGAGAGTGAACCGTATAGTGTCGGCGGTAAGGCTACGTGTTTCCCACCGGCTTGTACGTCTGCGTGCAGCTGGGACAGAGGGCTTCAGCTGCAGATTGGACGTGCTCTTGCTCTTGAGTGCCAGGGCAAAACTGATATTTTGCTGGGACCGGGTATTAATATCAAGAGATCTCCGCTTGGAGGGAGAAATTTTGAGTATTATTCTGAAGACCCTTATCTTGCTGGTCAGTTAGGCGCTGCCTGGGTTGAGGGATTGCAGTCTGAAGGTATTGGAGCCTGTCTTAAACATTATGCTGTCAACAGTCAGGAAAATTATCGTATGGTTACCAATTCATTGGTTGATTATCGCGCCTTGCATGAAATATATCTCAGAGCTTTTGAACATGTTGTAAGTAAAGCTGGCCCTTGGGCTGTAATGGCTTCGTATAATCGGATTAATGGAGTTTACGCATCTGAAAACAGTTATCTTCTTAGTGATCTGCTTCGTGGTAAATGGAAATTTAACGGTGTTGTTATATCTGATTGGGGAGCTGTTAATGATCGTGTAGCCGGAATTATGGCCGGTCTTGACCTCGAAATGCCGGGTAGTGGTGCGTATCATGTTAAAAAAATGGTAAAAGCACAAAAAAAAGATAAACTGATATCTGAAGCTTTGACTGAGTCATGTCGTAGACTTCTTCAACTTCATGATAGATGCCATGGCTTGGAAGCAGAATCAATTAGGAATTATGAAGAGGATCATCATTATCTTGCCGTTCGAGCTGCTGAACAGTCAATGGTGCTGGTCAAGAATGATAAAGGTATTTTACCTCTCAAGCTCAAACAAAAAATCGCCGTTATTGGTGACTTCGCGCAAACGCCACGGTATCAAGGACATGGCAGCTCACGAGTTAATCCCACACATGTGGATACTCTTCTGTCTGCTCTCGATGAACTTGAATGCGCTTATACATATGCACGTGGTTTCGATCAAAACTCCAGTGAAGTGTCAAATGAACTGATGGAGGAGGCGCTTCAGGCTGCCGGAGAAGCGGATATGGCTATTGTCTGTATTGGTCTTCCGGATTATGCTGAGTCTGAAGGCTTCGATCGGGAAAATATGCGTCTGCCAACTAATCAGCAACATTTACTTGATAGGATATGGACACAGCAGCCACGGCTTGTTGCTGTATATTATGGTGGTTCACCAGTTGAGTTCCATTGGGCTAATCGTTTTCAGGGAATTCTAATAGCTGGCTTGGGGGGCCAAGGTGGCGGAACAGCCGTAGCCAGATTGTTGCTTGGTCTTGCTAATCCAAGTGGCAAGCTTGCTGAAACCTGGCCTTTGAGACTCGAAGACACTCCTTGCGGTAAATGGTATCCCGGGAATTCAGAGGTTTGTGAGTATCGAGAGAGTATTTATGTGGGCTATAGATATTACTTGAGTGCTGATTTGCCGGTTCTCTGGCCTTTTGGTTTTGGTCTGAGTTATTCGAGTTTTGAGTGGTATGCGATCGCTCTTGACAGAGATACGCTGCGCGGTGAAGAAAAACTGCAGGTTACTTGTTATTTGAAGAATATTAGTCAGAACGCGGGTGCTGAAGTTGTTCAGGTTTATATCAGTGCTCTTGATTCGCCGGTAGACCGTCCTTTGAGGGAGCTGAAGGCTTTTGCCAAGGTCTTCTTGGAACCTGGCGAGACTCGCATGATAAGTTTCAGTATTGACTGGGAATCACTTGCCTGTTTCGATGCTCTAAGTGGCCAATGGAAAGCGGAAAATGGTACATATGAGATTTCGATAGGATCATCTTCTCAAGATATTAGATTGCGTACTGGCTTTGTATATGAGCAAAATGACAGTGGTGAAAACAAGGAAAGAATCAGTGGAGCTTCCGTTTATGACCGGATTGCCAGAGGCAAAATGCTGCCTGAGGATTTGAAGGATGGATGGCTCAATATAAATAGCGCTGATTTCGCGAGAAGACTTGCTTCACACGGTAAGCAGTTAGATAAATCTGCTGCTGCGATTAAATCTGGCTCTGGCGATATTAATATGAACACTCTTGTAAATGACCTTGGCAGTTCCAAATTTGCACGCAAAATTATGTTGGAGATTTTTAGTGGTTTGCAGGCTTCGTACGGCAATCCTTCTCCTGGGACAATTGCCCAACGGCAGTTAATCGCGTCCTGGGAACAAATGCCGCTTAGAGCTATTGCGCTGCTTGGCGGCAAGGATATGGATTTGTATCGAATGGAGGCGATTATCTCAATGCTTAATGGCCATATGGTGTCAGGTGGCGCCAAATTTGTTGCGCGTAGATGGATTGATAAGATTGATGAGATAAGTCGTGAGAAAAAGCCGTAACAAGTATGGTTGACAGTGTTTTGTCCACGATGGTAAACTTCTAATTTGAATAATCTGCAGCATTTGTAGTATGGGAGGATTTTATTTATGAAGAAAATGGGTAGAATTATGGCAGTTGCTCTTACTGTCGTGATGGCAGTAAGCTTGGCGGCATGTGGTGGTTCAAGTAAAACTAAGAAAATTGGTGTTGTACAATTGGTAGAACACCCTGCACTGGACGCTTCCTATCAAGGGTTCGTTGATGCCCTTAAGGAAGCTGACTATATTGATGGTGAGAATATATCCATCGATTATCAAAATGGTCAGGGTGAACAGGCAAACTGTCAAACAATCGCGACACAATTCGCAAATGACAAGGTGGATATGGTTTTAGCGATAGCGACGCCGGCTGCTCAGGCAGCTGCAAATGTTATCAAGGATATTCCTATTATGATAACCGCGATAACTGACCCCGCAGATGCTAAACTTGTAGATTCCAATGAAAAACCGGGTGGTAATGTTACCGGAACGTCAGACCTGACACCGGTAAAAGAGCAGATGGAACTGCTTAAACAGCTTGTGCCTGATGTCAAATCTGTTGCTGTTATGTATACTTCCAGCGAACCCAATTCGGTGTTCCAAGCAAATTTGGCTCATGCTGCTGCTGAAGAAATGGGAATTGAGACTTTTGAAGCAACGATTTCCTCAACTAATGAACTTCAGCAGGTAGTAGAATCTGTAATTGGCAAGGCCGACGCCATCTACATTCCTACAGACAACGCTTTTGCCAATGCTATGGCTACTGTTACATTGATTACAAGACCTGAAGGTATTCCCGTTATAGTTGGCGAGAGCGGTATGGTTGATAATGGTGGACTGGCAACAGTTGGTATTGACTATTATAAGCTTGGATATCAGACTGGGGAGATGGCTGTCCGTATTTTGAATGGTGAGGAAGAGCCAGCTGATATGCCGATAGAATATCTGAATGAATATGATTTCAGTATAAACACTGAAACCGCTGAGGAACTGGGAATTGAGATTCCTGCTGAATTGGCTGAGAAAAACACTTTTGGTAAATAATTTTTCATACGCTGCCGCTGGCAGGTTAGAAAATCTGCCAGACGGTAGTTATGATTTTGGCTATACAAATGCTAAGGAGTTAAACGCAAATGTTCTGGATTATCCAAAGCGCTATTTCACTTGGTATACTCTGGGGGATAATGTCTCTTGGGGTCTATATAACTTTTCGGGTTTTGAATTTCGCTGATCTAACTGTCGATGGCAGTTTTACACTCGGTGGAGCGATATCTGCTGTTATGGCGGCCAGAGGTGTTAATCCGCTTCTGGCTGTAATAATTGCAATGATAGGCGGAATGGCAGCCGGTTTGTGTACAGGCTTACTCCATACAAAATTACGAATACCTGGACTGTTAGCCAGTATTCTCACACAGATCGCGTTGTATTCAATTAATCTGCGTGTTATGGGTTCACCTAATGTGCCTCTTCTCAGGGTTACAACTATTTTTACCTGGCTTGAGGAAGCGGGGTTCCCGACAAGATGGATCAGTTTCTTCATCGGACTAATTTTCATGTGTGCTGTCATTGCTCTGATGTATTGGTTTTTCGGAACAGAAATTGGCAGCGCTATCAGAGCCACCGGTGACAATGCCCACATGATCAGGGCTCTTGGGGTTCATACAGATACTACCATGATCCTTGGACTTGTTATGGGTAACGCGCTTGTAGCGCTCGCCGGAGGACTTGTTGCACAGCAACAGGGCTATGGTGATATTGGCATGGGCACAGGTGCGATTGTTATAGGTCTGGCAGCAATTATCATTGGCGAAGTTCTATTTTCCAAGAAGAACTTCTTGTTTCGTCTTGCCGGTGTAGTTTTTGGTTCGATTATATACAGAATTGTAATAACGCTGGTTCTCAGGTTTGGTCTTAAATCTACAGACCTTAAACTGTTTACGGCTGTATTAGTAGCCCTCGCTTTGTACCTGCCGGTATTGAGATCTGAGCTCTATCAGCACAGACAGCGTAGGAGGAGAAGCAATGCTTAAGATGACTAAGATCAGCAAGACCTTCTATATAGGTACACCAAATGAGCATCAGGCTCTGAAAAATATTGACTTGACTGTCAATTCAGGCGATTTTATAACTGTAATAGGCGGTAACGGTGCGGGAAAATCAACTCTATTGAATTTGATCGCAGGTGTACTCCTGCCGGATAGCGGTTCTATTCTTCTTGATGACCGCGACGTCACTTGGATGCCGGAATATAAACGTGCCGGTATGCTTGGTCGAGTTTTTCAGGATCCAATGAGAGGCACTGCCGGTGATCTGGGAATAGATGAAAATCTCGCCCTTGCAGCCAGACGCGGTAAAAGACGTGGTTTGTCCTGGGGAACGAGTAAATCAGAGCGTGATAAGTATAAAGAGATGTTAAAGCAGCTTGATCTTGGTCTTGAGGGCAGACTCAGCGCTAAAGTCAAACTTCTGTCAGGTGGTCAAAGACAGGCTTTGACGTTAATGATGGCAACTCTTAAGCAACCTAAAATGCTTTTGCTTGATGAACATACCGCAGCACTTGATCCGAAAACAGGGGCAAAGGTTCTATCACTTACAGAAGAACTTGTAGCTGAGAACAATCTTACAACGATGATGATAACTCATAATATGCGGGACGCGATAAAATATGGCAATCGTTTATTGATGCTGCATGAGGGTCGAATCATTGTAGATATATCGGGTGAAGATAAGAACAAACTCCAGGTTGAAGATTTGTTGCATCTGTTTGAACAGGCCAGCGGATCTCAGCTTGATAATGATAGAATGCTGCTTAGTTAAGTAAAACGATGAATCTTGAGATATTACGATAGGAGTACCAGATAATGCCATGTAATCACAAGCCAGTTTTTAAGTTCAGTCAATTATTCTCTCGGAAACCGGAATATGTTTGTCAAAAATGCGGGAAGAAAATTCAGCTTATAGCCCGTTTCCGTAATGCTCTTCGAGTGTTAAATGCTTTGTTTATTATGATTATTCTCTTCAGAGCATTTAATACAACTGACGCGCCAACTGATTTGAAATCATTCTGGATTAACATGGCTATATTGTTTGGTTTTGCTGCCGCATATTTGCTTGTTTTGATACTGATTGTACGATTTGGCCCATATGAAGAAGTTTATGACGAAAATGAGGAAACTGAGTCAGATGCACCGCAAAGTAGTGACCCTGACCTGTCTGTTTCGTCATCAATGGATGAAGCTACTGATGAGTCTGAGGAGAACAGTAGTTATACAGAAGAACAGAAGCAGCTTATGGAGATGTATGCCGCATATGAAAAACAAGCGGTTGAAAAAGAACAGAAACAGCCTGATCGTCCTTCAAAACCATTACCTGAGGTACCTGAATGCAAACATGAACCTGTTGCTACATGGAAAAATTACATTCCAAGCAAAATGGATTTTGTTTGTAAAAACTGTGGAGAACAGATAACTTTTACCGCTTCACGAAAAAAATCGATAAATCTGATTTTTCTTGCTGTTATGGCTATTATTCTTATGCCAAACTTCATGAACGACAGTGTTAATTTCTGGGAGTATCTTCTGCTGACCTTAGGCGCACTTGCTGTTGCGACATTATTGCAGATTTTCTTCGTTAAAAAGTGGCCGTTGGAGTTGAAAAAATGATTGAATCCGACAGAATCAATGGCTTGAGAGGTGCTTATATGAAACGTCATCCTAATATACTGCTGATTGTGGCCGAGCGTATAAGATATGATTGCATCGGTAGTAGTCAGATGAGGATTAGTAAGACCCCTTACCTTGATTGGCTTGCCGGAAATGGTGTCTGGTTTGAACAGGCATATACTCCTCATCCGAATTACGGGCTTGCGCAAATGGCGATGCTGACAGGAAGTCGGGCTGACTCAGATATACACGAACTTATCGTACGAGCTTATGGAACGGATAAATGTAAAAAATTGGCTGGTTCATCCTGGAGTGCATGGTTAAAAGATCAAAAGTGGCTATGTTCATGGCTTGGGAAATGGGATGTGCCTGGATGTCTACCCGCAGATTTTGGCTATGAGCATATCGCTGCTAATACCATGAGCCCACCTTCAGAACTTGCACAAGCTGCTGTTGAATGGCTGCATGCGAATGGGCAGCAGGGGCTGCCATGGCATTTGTGCTTAAATTTTTCTGATTATCTGCCTGAAAATGAAAGTAATGATCAGTCAAATGGTATTCCGCTTTCGCCCTGGCCCAATTTTGCAGATGATCTCCACCATAAACCTATGGCTCAGAGACGTTTGCAGACCAGATCCTCAGTTAACAGTAATTTGTGGTCAGATTGGTCTGTGCGTGCCCGCAACTCAGTTAAACAGGCTGCCAGACTTGATGAGGCTGCCGGACTTCTTGTTTCCCAGTTAAATCAGATGGGGCTGTTGGAAAACACTCTTATTATTTTTACTGCCGCTTCTGGTTCAATGTGTGGCAGCCATAGATTAACCGGCAACGAATATTGCTGCTATGATGAACTCATGCGTGTACCTATGATTTTGCATTGGCCGGGCGTAATACCGGCAGGTCTCAGATGTACTCAACTTGTCAGCAGCCTGCTTGATCTGCCTGCGACACTTGTATCCTTACTACAGGAAGAACGTTCTGATGATTATCATGGTTTTGATTTATCATGTTTTTGGGATGAGTCCAAGACAGATAGCTTTTTTTGCCGTCGAGATGGTATTTTATCGAGTCAAATTGGCCTGAGTTATGGGTTGTATTCACAGAGAATGTTTCGTGATAAAAGATATAAGTATGTTTGGAATCCTACTGATCTTGATGAACTATATGATCTTGAGAAGGATCCTTATGAACTTGTAAATAGAATAGATGATGACGCAGCTGTTTTAGCCCGACTAAAAAATTTAATGTTGGATGAAATGATTCGCTGTGCCGATCCACTTGCTGATGTGCTGGCACAGGAAATGGGGGTAAACGATAAGTGAAATCCAGTATCAGCCGAAATTTGAGAATATATGTTTGCTGCCTTCTTGTAGCTGTTATGGTTACAGGCTGTTCTCATTCTGACTTTTCAGGTTTTTTTGGCAATTTTCTGGATGATACAAAACCTATTGAAACAGATGAAATAAGCACAGATGATGATAACAATCAAGAAACAACCGAATCGGATAAGACCAGTTTTTTTGTAGACATTGATCCTGAAAATTATCCGACTATTACTTCAGAAAATAACGGTGGCGATACAACAGAATCTGACGAAAAACTCCAATTGATTTTAAACGATCAATTACGCCTGCAAATTAGAAATTGTATAACTGAATCTACTGATCTATTTCAAAATGAGATAAACCTAACAGATTGTTTAGCACAATACGAAATAATGGAAAATCAGGTTGACGATTTGATTTCTGTTATAGTACAAGAATTTGAACATGTATATATGCAGAATCCTGATTTGTTTTATCTTGATGGTTCGCTGAAGGCTGGTTATGAGCTGCAGTCTGCCTGGGGAGGCCGAAAATTAACAGCTATGATAATTGAATTAAGGCGATATGGTAGATTTGAGCAGGCATCTTATGAAGATCTGGCCGGTATAAGAAAACAGATGCACGAAGAAGCTGCTTCGCTGGCAGAACTCGTTGGCGAAAATCGTTCTGAATGGGAGAAACTTCTGATTGTTCATGATGAGCTTGTGCGGAGAATAGTATATGATGATAGTTTGAATCAGGAAAATAATCAAGCTGCCAGTGCGCTTCTTGAAGGTATGTCTCTTTGCAAAGGTTATGCTCAGGCTTTTAAACTAATAAGCGACCAGCTTGATGTTTCATGTCAGGTTATTTCTGGTCAAGCTGGTGGTATCGAACATGCCTGGAACCTGGTTACACTTGAAGGCAAAGTCTATCATGTTGATGTTACTCATGATGATCCTGTACCGGATAGAGGAAATATGGCTCCTGTTGATCATCGACATTTTCTTAGATCAGATTCAATAATGGCTAATTCACATATCTGGGATAACAGTTTATACATTTCAGCTGATGAAGATGGGGCTCACTATTTCAGGCAAAATGATTTAACCGTATCTGATCGTCAGGAACTGCAACAAAAGCTTGAACAGTATTTTGTGCTTAATAACTTCGATGATGACAGAGCAGATCAACTTGAATTATTATATGAAGGTAATGATTCCGTCTCTGAAAATGATTTTGATATGATGTTCAGAGAAGCTCTAAATAAGAGTAATCTAAATCGTAAAATATCATATAACCTATCGACAGAAAAATCAATTATGCAATTAACAGTTATGCCCGAATAGTTTTGACTGGGAGGCAGTAAATGGCTTGGATTGTGCTGATAGTTAATCCTGGATCAACTTCAACCAAAGCAGCGTTATACGCGGATGAACACTGTTTGTTGGAGAGAACTTACAAACATTCTCCAGAAGAACTTGCTCAATTATCGAGCTTGGAAGACCAGCTTATCATGAGAACTAATTGTATATTGCAGCTACTTGTTGATGCTGAAGAGGATAAAGTGATTCAGGCATCGCAAATAGACATTTTTGTCGGGCGTGGTGGACTTATTGGTCCTGTACAAAGTGGTATATATGAAGTCAATAAAGAAATGATTACAGTTTTGCTTGAGGAGAGATTTGGCAGTCATGCCAGTAATCTTGGGGCTTTGATTGTATCGGCTCTATCAGATCGTTTTGGTAAAAAGGCTTACATCGCCGATCCACCATCTGTTGATGAATTTGACAATCTCGCAAGATATACCGGGCTTCCTTCGGTTAAACGCAGAAGTTTGTTTCACGCACTTAATCAGAAGGCCGCAGCGAGGGAGGCAGCTCATAATTTTGGCAGATCATACGATCAGATGAACATGATAGTTTGCCATATGGGTGGTGGAATATCGGTTGCGGCTCATCGCTCTGGTCGTGTCATTGATGTTAACAACGCACTTGAAGAAGGTCCGATGTCTCCAGAAAGAGCCGGCTCTCTTCCGAGTCTTTCACTTCTTGATCTATATTCCAAGTCAAAAATGAGTGTTGATAGCTTCAGAAGAACCATAAATGGACATGGCGGTCTTGTTGCCTATACTGGAACTTCTGATGCTGCAGAATTAGAAAATCAGATAATCAGCAAGAGTGATTATAAGCTGGCGCTTGACATTATGATTTATCAGATTTGCAAAGAAATCGGCTCTATGCGTGCTGTTCTTGCAAGAGAACAGGGCTTAAGAACAAACCGACTATTAAGTCACATTGGTTTATATGAATTGCCGTCCTATCACAAATTGTTATTAATTACCGATGCTGGTATTAATATCAGTCCTGATTTGCAGCAGAAGGCTCAGATCATTAATAATGCTGTTGATGTTGTTCATAAGCTTGGCATCACTCAACCCAAGGTCGCTGTTTTATCAGCTGTAGAACTGGTCAATCCAGCGATGCCGGCTACTCTTGACGCAGCAGCGCTCAGCCTGATGGCAAGAAGAGGACAGATAAAAAACTGTATTGTCGATGGCCCTTTGGGTATGGACAACGCAATTGATAAGCAGGCTGCATGGCACAAGCATATTCACAGTGAAGTTGCCGGTGATG
>JAQVJP010000021.1 GCA_028695145.1 Eubacteriales bacterium | reverse complement strand
CTCGCGGATATTCTCTTCAGTTTCTTCATGTTCTGGAAACTCCAGAATCAATTCAGTCTTAGCAAGCAATGCGTAGACAGCCTGATCTGCTTTATCAATCTGCAACGAAACAGATCCTTGCAGCTGATTTATAGCAGCCTGAGCCTGAATTTTAGCTTCAGATGATATCAAGTCCATGACAGCCTCTGCTTGAGCCAGATCGATCTTACCATTGGCAAAAGCTCTCTGAGTAAATTCGCCTGGACCAGCCGCTGACACGCCGACAGCAAAAACGCTATCAAGAATCTGTTGTTTGACAGCAGTTGAACCGTGGCAAGATATTTCCATGACATCTTCCCCGGTATATGAATGAGGAGCTCTGAAAGATGTTACTACAACTTGATCAACACGTTGCTTCTTAACAGCATCTTCAGAATACTCATATGCCAGCCAATAGCCGGGAGCACACGTATAACCCGGCATTGCACTGTAAATCGGGAAACGATCAGACAGCGGTTCAAACAATTTGTCACCCAGCCAACAGACAGCCGGCCCTGAAATGCGGATAACCGCGATTCCACTTGGTCCCGGCGGAGTAGAAACAGCCGCGATTGTGTCAGCAAGAAGCTGCCTATCTATCTGATCGTTCATTTTCTATGCAATCCTTTCTGAATGAGAGCAGCCGAAGGAGCATTACCCCTTCGGCCACATCTGTAATATAGCTCCATTATCAAGCTTAAATAATATATTTCTTTAATCACGCTCGGCCGGTGCTACTACAACGTAACGGTCAGGATCAACGCCTTCACTGAATGTAGTAATGCCTTCGAAGCCCTGAAGTGCCGAATGAATTATACGTCTCTCGGCTGGATTCATCGGATCAAGTCGATACTGTTTACCGCTGCGGTTAACCTTCGAAGCAGCTCTCTCGGCGATATTTATCAAAGTCTGCTCACGTCTTCTGCGATATCCGCCAATATCAACTACCACACGAAGATGCTCTTCAGAATGCTTATTCGCAACAAGAGATGTTAAATACTGAATAGCATCAAGTGTTTCGCCATGTCTGCCGATTGCCGCGCCACAATCATGTCCACTGACATCAATATGCAGATTGCCATCCTGATGATATGAGCTGATTCTGCCATGTATACCGATACCCCTGAGAATATCAGTCACATAATCCATAGCGGCAGACTCTGCCTGAGATTCCGGCTCATCGTTATATTCATCATCACCATAGTATACTGGTTCTGCTTCAGATTCGTCAGCTTGTTCATCATCTGATACATCAGCATTCATATCTTCACTGTAATCAGAATCGTCATCAGCATAATCTGACGCAGGCAGCATATCGTTCGAATCGTCTGCTTCAACTTCAGCATGGCTGACTCTTACTCTTGCCGGCTTCCTGCCTATTCCAAGAATACCACCGCTCTCACCCTCGTCGAGAACTTCAATTACCGCTTCATCTTCTGTAACGCCAAGAGCGTCAAGCGCGTCATTTATAGCTTGTTGTACTGTTTTTGCGCTCTTCTCTACAAAATCAGCCATTCTATACCTCCTGATAGCTGTAACTGCCTCTGGCTCAAGAAAAAATCAGTGTGCTACCTCAGTTTTGGCAGACTTGATTTCTGTTTTCTGATCCGGCAGATTCAATCCTGTCTTTTCCAATCTTCTTGTGAACAAGAAGTAAATAATCACCGACTGAAGAATCATCATTATATTACCAACAATCCAGTACAAACCCATAGCGGCAGGAAAAGTAAATGTTGTCCAAAGCATGAAAATAGGCATGATAATATTCATACTCTTCATCATCGACTCAGTGCTGTCCTGCTGGTTCTGTCCGGCACGAGCAGGATTCTTCTTATCACGCTCACGCTCAACTGCTTTCTGCTTGCGGTTAACCATGGTCAGTCTCGATATTTTCATCTGAATCAGTGTAGTTCCCAAAACGAGAAGGGGAATAAACAAAAGAGGAAGATAAGTCCACTTATCTGCGCCAAAAAGCAAATTAGGTTTATAAGTCGGAGTTAAACCAAGATTAATACCGAGGAAATCAACATTAATCATCTGATCGAGACGAATTAAACCCTCGTTTACGACTTCTGCCAATGCCGAAGCATTCGCTTCCAGAGCATTTAAAACCGGAATATTCATCGTTGACGCGGCTTTCGCGGCACTCTCTGAAATAAGAGCGTTACCAGATGAATCTGTCATCTGCTGCAGATACTGTCCAATTTTTTCCAAGCTCTCATTTGGCACATTCATAATATACTTCAGAGGAGCCTGAATAATTCTGAATATCGGCCAGATAATAATTAACTGAATAATTGCCGGAAGACAACCTGCAACCGGAGAAGCGCCATGATGCTTATAAAGCTCCATCTGCAATTCACTCTGCTTATTCTTGTCATCAGGATATAATCTCTTGATTTCGGCAATTTCACCGGCAAGAGCCTGCTGTTTGAGAGTACTCTTCTGCTGATTGATTCCAAGAGGAATCATCAGTCCACGCAGGACTATCGTAAACACAACAATAACCAGACCATAGTTGCCGATTACATCATACAGAACGCGCATCACCCAACCAAAGGCTGTGTAAAGCGGATCCATCAGACCAAGAGAAACAACGGCAAGATCCATGAAATGATCTCCTTTCATTTGACAGGATCGTATCCACCCTTAGAAAAAGGATTGCACCTGAGCACACGCCAAACAGCCATAGCAAGCCCTTTTACCGGGCCATATTTACTTATAGCTTCGACAGCGTACTGCGAACATGTCGGCAAATATTTACACTGGCTGCCCAGATGCGGTGATATACGACGCTGATAAAACCTGATCAGCCATATCATGCCGGCAGATATAATTTCCCCTGCCCTTCTGATAATCACTCTTCTTCACACCTGTTCTGCGTCTCGGCGCAACTTATGCCCACTCTCTTAAACAAGCGGATCATATCCTGTCTGACAGTCTCATAATCTGGAATCGAGCCGTCCGCCCGTCCCATTATGATAATATCATAGCCCGATTCAAGATCCGGCTTCAACAAACGGAAGCTCTCTCGAATCAGGCGTTTAAATCGGTTTCGCTTAACAGCACCTTTGAGACGACGACTAACCGTGACCCCTGTTCTAAGGCCACGGTTCGGCCTTCTCAGATAGTGCATTGTCAGAACTCTTCCTGAAACTCGCCGGCCTTTTCGATAAACCCGCGCAAACTCATAATTGAATCTAAGCTTAGTATACTGCTTCATTGCTTCCCTTACGATGTTACGGTATGAAAAAGACCACTTGTTCTGGCGGTCTTCAGGCAGATAACTGTTTTCTCCCTTTGAGTCTGCGTCTACGCAGTACTTCGCGACCTGAAGCTGTTCTCATTCTTTTTCTGAAGCCATGCTCCTTAGATCTCTGTCTCTTCTTAGGTTGATAAGTCATTTTCATTTTATATTCACCTCCGTGAGTTTTCTTTACAATAGCTTAAGCATTATACAAGGCCGCATAGCAGACTGTCAACCTTAATGCCTCAGTCATAATCTCTTAATAGCCAGCGGCTTCAAGACTGATACGCTCGCTACTGCCATTAGCTTCCATAATAGCACTGGTTCTGGCAAGAGATGTCCTCATCAAATCAGAAGTTGTTTCAAACTCAGCCGGACTCTCAAGTGCGTCGAGAACAGGAACCACCCTATGCGAAGCAATACCATCAGCAGTAACTCTGACTACATGTGTAGGTATGTATTCCGCAGACGTAATGAAGACATCATCTTCTGTTTTGCGAATGTTAATACGCGCCATTAAACCATCTTGTCCTTTGCCGGCCGCACCTCCTGTATCGTAATACTGATTACTGATAAAATTGCCAAGAGAATAGTAAATCAGCATCTCATGATCAGAATTAGCAGACTTAACGAAATCTATTTCCTGGACAACATGAGGATGGTGACCGATAACAAGGTCAACACCGGCATCAGCAAGCTTCTGTGCCATACTCTGTTGATAAGGATTGCTGCTGACATGATATTCATCGCCCCAATGCATTACCATGCAAATAAATTCGGCACCTTCTTTTTTCATAGTCTCAACTCTTAATAATATTTCCTGAATATCCTCTTGGAAGATATTGTCACGATAAGGATTAAACGAGTCAACCAACTGTGCCAGATCAGCTGACATTGTAATACCATTTAATGCCCTGTTTTGCTCTGTGCCAATAGTTTCGTATGTATATGAAGAGAAGCCGATTTTTATCCCGTTAATATCCTCAATCCGGTAACTCTTATTTTCCGCATCTGATTTTGTACCGATATTCGGCATTTCAAATTTCTCAAAAACGCTGATAGTTCTCAGCAGACCGTCCATACCACGGTCTATGCTGTGATTATTGACTGTACTACCTAAATCAAAACCTACAGTTTTAAGAGCGGGAATAATATCATCAGGTGCCGAAAACATAGGGTAGCCGGAATAAGGTTCTCCACCAAGTGTACCCTCAAAATTGAACACCGAATAATCAGCAGAATCAATTATTTCCCTAACATACTTAAAAACAGGCTCGAACTGATATACCGTCTCCCCATCAACAGATCTTCTTACCCCTTCGATAACAGGCATGTGCAGTAAAACATCACCGGTACCAACAAGCTCAATATCAATATCTTCGAAAACCGTCGTTGTCGGAACGGCTGTTGTCGTTGTTGTCTCAGGATCACCGGACGATTCAGTAATATGATCTGCATCTGATGTTGATTTTACCGCATCTGTTTCCACAACATCTGATCGCAAACTTGACGCCAGCAAATCTCTAAAAGACGGGCTGAAGGCAATTACGGCAGTAAACAGCAAAATGACCACGGTAAAAGCTAACGCAACGCTTCTCCCACTGTGTTTTCTCCGTCGAGGATAAGGTTTTCTTGAATATTGATTTTTATTGTTTACCATCGAATACAAAACTCCTTACAAGGCTTACAAAAAGTTTAATGCAAATGCAGCTTAGCAACCATAAATCAATTGCAAAATCTGGTAGTTCCCTATATGGTTTTTGAGCGAAACAAGCTACTGCCGATTGGCAGTCTATCAGCAACAAATCTCTCAGCGGCATCACATGCAGCTTCATTGTCGTAAACCGCATAACAGCAGGTTCCTGAACCAGTCATCATAACCATCTGAGATGCTGTTTCTTCAAGAATCTCTAAGTATTCAGCAAGATCAGGCCGAAGAGCCAAAGCAGCTTGCTGCAAAGCGTTGCCTGTTAATTTGCCAAGTTTACCCCAGTCCCCCTGTCTGACGGCAGGAATTATCTCTTTGTGATCTATCAATTCGCTCTTGTCCATCTTATCTACCTGTTTAAAAACTTCAGGTGTAGATAACCCAAAATAAGGTTTAAGCAAAAGCAGATGACCTTCAGGCATCGCCGGCAGCGGCTCAATTATCTCGCCAACGCCTTCACACAAAGAAATACCTCCAGCAAGGCAAAAAGGCACATCAGCACCAGTCCACAATGCAGCTCTATGCAACTCATCATCAGTTAGCAAATCACCGCTTAAACTGTTAAGGGCACGTAAAACCGCTGCCGCGTCAGAACTGCCGCCACCAAGTCCTGCCTCAGAAGGAATATTCTTTTCTATATCAATGATAATACTGTAACTGCTGCCACATAAATCAAGCCAATACGCGGCCGCTCTATGGCAAGTATTTCTACTATCCAGAGGCAGGTTTTTTTCTTCTGAAGTTAATTTGATCGCCGCAGGTCCATCAATAAGAGAAATCGTCAGATAATCAGACAGATCAATACTCTGCATGACAGAGCGCAACAGATGATAACCGTCTTCTCTTAATCCGGTAATATCAAGCGAAAGATTTATCTTTGCCGGTGCGGCAACCGTCAGAGTCCTCATCAAAATCTCCTTCAGAAACTTCTAAATTAGATATACGCTAATCATTATACACTTTTGCCAAGATTATTAAAGTTTGTGGCTAAGGCTATGACAGCAAACAGACAAAGACCGTCCACCCATTATGGATGCACGGTCGGATCGGTCGCTAAATTCGTTGCTGCTTCCTTCTTCTATCGTCTGGTGCATCGATATTATCGAAGCAAAACAGCTTAGTATGTAGTTATCAGATCATAGAAACGGTCTTAATTGGCAGCTTCCATCTTGCAGGCCTCAGCTTCTGCTTCAACCGCAATCTCAACTACACGGGTCAACACATCAATGTAAGTAAACGACACCAGTTCTGAGTGTTTATTTACCTTCGAGCAGCGAACCGTGAACACGTTGGGATAACAACTGTCCAGAACGCCTTCCTGGATAATAGTTCTCTTACGCCCGCCATTTGATCTAAGTCTGATGCGCTTGCCGATATTGGACTGCATGTCCTTACGACAACTCTCAAGGTCGGATTTAACAATCATATCAAGTAACACCTCCGGCTGCTGATTTCCCCTTCATATCAAAAAAATCAGGCCTCCAATGTCGGAATTGTATCACTTTCACAAACTAAAGTCAAATTGTTACGGTTTTCGTGACACAATAATTTGTGGTCCAGTATAAAAACAAACCCAAAATATTGTGCATAATATTAATTTCAAGTAATGCTTTTGCTAAAAGTTGTTAAGGCATGTAAAATATGTTATCAAATTATCATACATTTTATAGTTGTGAAGGAACAGTGGGAGGATTTGCATGCTTACTGACATTGAAATTGCCACGCAGGCTCAAATGAAGCCGATTGGAGAAATTGCTAAGAATCTTGGCATTGAGGAGAGTGAGATAGAGTATTACGGTCATTACAAGGCTAAACTCAGCGACGAGCTCTTCACCAGATTAGAAAATAGTCCGGATGGTAAACTGGTTCTGGTAACCGCGATCAATCCGACACCGGCAGGCGAAGGCAAAACCACAACAACGGTCGGACTGGGACAAGCCCTTGGCAAACTTGGCAAGAAGTCAATAATCGCCTTACGCGAGCCTTCACTTGGCCCAGTATTTGGTATCAAAGGAGGAGCTGCAGGCGGCGGCTACGCACAAGTTGTCCCTATGGAAGATATTAATCTTCATTTCACTGGCGATCTTCATGCCATAACAGCCGCCAATAATCTTCTGGCGGCAATGCTGGACAATCATTTGCAGCAAGGCAACAAACTGCAGATAGATCCAAGAAAAATAGCTTGGAAGAGAGCTCTTGATATGAATGACCGGGCACTCAGGCAGATTACTATCGGTCTTGGTGGTCCCCTGAACGGAGTTCCAAGACAAGACAGCTTCCAGATAACTGTAGCATCAGAGATCATGGCTATACTATGTCTGGCTGATGATCTTGAAGATCTCAAAAAACGCATTGAACAAATAGTGGTAGCTTATACTTATGACAATACACCGGTAAAAGCCGGGCAACTCGGCGCTTCCGGTGCTCTGACAGCGCTGCTTAAGGACGCTATGAAACCAAATCTGGTACAAACACTCGAACACACACCAGCGCTCATGCATGGCGGACCTTTTGCCAATATAGCTCACGGCTGCAACAGTTTAAGAGCAACCAGACTCGGCCTGAAACTGGCTGATATAGTTGTAACCGAAGCTGGTTTCGGTGCCGATCTCGGAGCAGAAAAATTCTTCGACATAAAATGCCGCACCGGCGGGCTCAAACCTAATGCTGTTGTTCTTGTCGCAACTGTAAGAGCACTCAAATATAACGGTGGTGTGGCTAAAACAGATCTGGCGGCTGAAAATCTCACTGCCCTGAAAGCAGGAATTGCTAATCTCGAGAAGCATCTGGAAAACATCGCTTTGTTTGGTCTTCCGTGTGTGGTAGCACTAAACAGATTTGGTACAGATACCGCCGCTGAAATAGAGATGATTCGTGAAGTCTGTACCGCGCGAGGTATAAGAGTTGCGTTATCTGAAGTTTTCGCATATGGAGGAGACGGCGGAATTGAGCTTGCTGAAGCAGTCATTGATCTTCTTGAAAATAACACTTCTGAATTTAAATATCTTTATGACGATGAAATGACACTTCGCGATAAAATTAGTACTATCGCTCAGAAGATTTATGGTGCTGACAGAGCAGTGCTTACAGCTGAAGCAGAGAAGGAACTGGCAAGAATTGTTGAACAAGGTTATGATAATTTGCCAATCTGCATGGCCAAAACACAATACAGTTTATCTGATCAGCCTTCACTTCTGGGCAGACCTCAAGGATTCGAAATAACCGTTAGAGAATTGCGCCTGTCCGCAGGTGCCGGCTTCGTAGTCGCGGTAACCGGTAACATCATGACCATGCCGGGGCTGCCGAAAAAACCGGCTGCCGAGCTGATAGATGTCGAAAACGGCAAGATTACAGGTTTATTCTGATTGCTTCACAGAAACTCGGAGGAGGAACCGAATCCTTCTCCGAGCACCTCTCTGGCCTCACCAACAATGACAAAAGCCTCAGGATCAATTTCAAGCACAATACTCTTAAGAAGTGGTATTTGTTTACGTGAGAGCACGCAAAGCAGAACTTTTTTGCTGCGTCCTGTATACATCCCCTCACCATTTAATGCCGTAACACCGCGGTTTAACTGATTCATAATTCTATGGCCTATTTCCTCGCTATGATCCGAGATTACATAAGCAGTACGTGTATAATCAAAACCTTCAAGAACTATGTCAATACTCTTGGATGTTAAGTACATGGCAATAAATGAGTACATCGCCAATAGAACCGCCGATTCATTTTGATTGCGATAGAAAAAAACTGTTAGAATAACAACCGTCGCATCAATAACCAATAAGAATTGGCCGATACTCAAATGTTTAATCCGTCTCTTTAGCAGAACAGCGATAATATCTGTACCTCCGGTCGTATAGGACGCGCGGAAAATCAGTCCAAGACCAAGGCCGTAAAGAATACCTCCAAAGAGCGTAAATAACAGAGCATCAGGTACAATTCCTGATGATGAGCCGCTGAAAATATATTTATACCACCCACTCATAAATGGTTCAGTAATATCAATAACAAGCGAATAAGCAAGCGTACCAATTATGCTGCGCCAGACAAAACCTGCGCTGATGCGCAACCAACCGAGGAGCAGAATCGGAATATTAACCAGAATGACCATCGTACCGAATGGTAAAAAATTACCCTGTTCGGTAAGTTGATAGACAATCGAAACAAGACCCGAAATACCACCCATGGTAAGTCTTGCCGGAATAAAAAAAACATTCAGGGCGAAGGCTGATACCAGCGAACCTGTAACCAACATCACAACCGCTTTGATCAATCGCATCATTTTGTCCCTGTTTTGCGCACTTCTCAATATTTGCATTTTAATCACCTGGCAATTATTGTAGCACACGAATGATAACTATGTTATAATAATCCGGCGAACAGTCACCGCCGTGTCTGATCTGCAGCCGATCGCTGGTCCTGTGCGATGCGGCCCGTGAACCCCGTCAGGTCCGGAAGGAAGCAGCGGTAAGCGGTCAACCGTATGTGCCGCAGGGTTGCCTGCGTCGGTTGCAGGTCAGGCATGGCGGTTTCGCGTTGTATTCGGAAATCAGAAATGGCATTGCGAGGTACATCATGTCTTATCTGGCACTATATCGTGAATGGAGACCAAAAAATTTCGACGAAGTTGTTGAGCAGAAGCAAGCAGTATATGCCTTGCGGCAAGCTGTCATCAACAACCAGATTGCGCATGCCTATCTTTTTAGCGGCACCAGAGGGACAGGTAAAACAACTCTGGCCAAAATCTTTTCCAGAGCAATTAATTGTCTCAATCCACAGGATGGCAATCCATGTAACGAATGTCAGATTTGCAAAGGCATACTTGATGGCTCGTTAATGGATGTCGTAGAGATGGACGCCGCATCTAATAACAGTGTTGATAATATTCGCAGAATTTGCGATGAAGTAGTCTTCATGCCATCATTAGCCAAATACAAAGTTTATATCGTCGACGAGGTTCACATGCTCTCAACCGGGGCATTTAACGCCTTGCTCAAGACGCTTGAAGAGCCACCGGCACATGCTGTATTTATACTGGCAACTACAGAACCTCACAGATTGCCAGCCACCATTCTCTCGCGTTGTCAAAGATATGATTTCCGTAGAATTCCTCTTGAGGGTATAACCGCAAGACTTAGAGAAATCTCAGCAGCTGACAACATACAACTAACAGATGAAGCTCTTGAAGCGATAGCTTCTTTTGCCGATGGCGCCATGCGTGACGCTATTAGTCTGCTTGATCAGGCCAGAGCAAGTATTCCAGGGAAAATAGAGCGTAATGATGTGCTTGCGCTTGCGGGTATTACACAAGATGATTTCATGATGGAAATGTCTGAGGCAGTTCTCGAAGGTAAAATCAGCACGATACTTCGCGGGATAGACGAACTGGTTATGTCAGGACGTGATCTCTCTCGTTTTGTTACAGATCTTGCTCAATTTTTTCGTAATCTTCTTATTTGTCAGGTTTCCAAACAACCGGAGCGGCTTATTCAGGCAACCGATCAAACAATAAGCAGTATGAAGCGGTTATCAGCACAGACCGGATATAAGCATTTGATCAAGTTAATACAGGCATTGTCGGAACTGAACTCAGATCTTAAATGGAGCAGTGACACACGTACAGCCCTTGAAGTAGGTCTAATCAGAATAGTTTCTGAAAACGATAATATCGCTCTTGAAGACAGTGTGATCGAACAGCCTTCTGTTAATAAGCTTTCGCCGGAACCTATTAAGACGGTAGAACAGCCGTCTATTCAAGAAAAAATAACCGAGCCGGAAGTGATCCAAACGAAAGAACCGACTGGTGCGGAACCAACTGGTGCGGAACCAACTGGTGCGGAACCAACTGTTACTGCTGCCGCAGCCATTGAGCCGGAAGATTACTACCCTGACTTCAGTGACGATGATGCTCCGCCAGTCTCCGATGATGATTATTTGGACGCTACGATAAGTGATCCCCAATCAAAATCATCTGAAAAAAATAATAATTCCGCGGCCGAACTTGAACGGCAGGCGGACTTGCCATCTGTAAGCTTAAATGAAGATATGAATGAAGATGAGAAGAAAATCGATAGCAGAATCGAAAATGAAAAGGAAACTCAAAACAACACCGAAGCAGATTCTGATATAATTCTTGATATTGATACCAAGAAGGTCTGGCAACAAGCTCTCGACAAACTGCAGCTGAGTGGTGAGATGATACTCTACCTCTTCGGTAAGAA
Source organism: Eubacteriales bacterium (assembly GCA_028695145.1). Classification (GTDB taxonomy): domain Bacteria; phylum Bacillota; class Clostridia; order Saccharofermentanales; family UBA5734; genus JAAYFZ01. Next base: position 18,817 of record JAQVJP010000021.1, on the reverse strand, counting down.
GGCTTCGGTGCAATTATGTGGCCAAGTATTTAATGTTATCTTCGGCAAGGATGATCAGGCACCTTATGAAGAGTTTAGCAAGGCACAGTCGCAGAAATCACTTCTGATGGCATTGCGAGATCTTACGGGACAAGAAGAACTCAAACTTACTATACGTATAGAAGAAGATCCTGAGCAGGCAGCTGCTGCCGGCTGTGTTACTGCTGAGGAGCCTTGGATTAGAAAAATTCGTGAAACAGCCGATCAGTTCGGCATACCGATGAAAATGGAGGATTGATATTATGGCAAGAGGACAAAGAGGCGGTTTCCCAGGTGGCGGTGGTTTCCCGGGCGGCAACCCGAATCAACTGATGCAGCAGGTTCAGCGCATGCAGCGGGAAATGGAAAAAGCACAGGAAGAGATCGCTGAGATGACCGCGGAAGCAACCGCCGGCGGCAATGCTGTAAAAGTTTTAATAACAGGAGATAAACAGATCAAAGAGTTAACAATTGATAAAAATGTTGTCGACCCTGAAGATGTAGAAATGCTGCAGGACCTGATAATTGTCGCGGTCAATGAAGCTTATCGCGCTATCGAAGAAAAATCTGAAGCAAGGATGGGTAAGGTAACCGGCGGCAAGGGACTGCCTTTTGGCCTGTAAATTATGGCAAGATATTCCCCAAGTATATCCAAGCTGATAGCTGAGCTTGGCAAACTGCCGGGTATAGGCAGCAAGAGCGCGCAGAGACTGGCTTTTCATATACTGGCGCAGCCACCTGAGCAGGCAGCAAGCCTGGCTGAGGCGATTGTCAGTGCCCGCAAGAGCACCAGACTCTGTTCAGTTTGCTGCAATTTGACAGATCAAGATCCATGCGAAATCTGCAGCTCAACATCTCGTGACAGCGGTCAAATTTGTGTGGTAGAGAATCCCAGAGATGTTTCTGCCATCGAGCGTATGCATGAATATAAGGGAAGATACCATGTGTTGCATGGTGTTATAAATCCTATGCAGCATATCGGACCGGATCAGATCAAATTGCGCGAGCTGGTTCAGCGCCTGCAAAATGAACCCGATGTTACTGAACTCATTCTCGCGACAAACCCAACAGTTGAAGGAGAAGCAACTGCTCTTTATATTGCCAGACTTCTGAAAAAAACAGGCATCAAGATAACAAGAATCGCCCACGGTCTGCCTGTAGGCGGGGATCTTGAATACGCTGATGAAGTAACATTGGCAAGAGCAATGGAAGGCCGCAGAGAAATATAGCCACTACTTCTCTACTTCTTAGAATTGCATAAGAATGACAAAAATAGAACAGCCGGTTCGGACGCGAACCGGCTGTTTTTTCAGGGAGATATATCAGGATAGTTTTTGGAACTACAGCAATTAGGTATCAGAAGCAGCAGATTTACACTCCACTATAGGCAGAGAAACCACCATCAACAGGAATAACTACACCTGTGACGAAACCGGCTGCTTGTGGCGAGAGCAGATAGAGAAGCGTACCTGCAAGCTCTTCGATCTCACCGAAGCGGCCCATTGGTGTGTTGTTGAGAATCTTGCCGGCACGTTCCGTTGGTGTGCCGTCCTTATTAAACAGTAAATCCCGGTTCTGCTCGCCAATAAAGAAGCCCGGAGCGATAGCGTTAACTCTTATACCGACTTTTGAGAAATGTACTGCCAGCCATTGTGTGAAATTGGAGATGGCTGCTTTTGCACCTGAATATGCCGGAATCTTGGTCAAAGGTGTATAAGCGTTCATTGAAGATATATTAATTATCGAACAGTTTTCTTTGCCCAGCATGTCACGGACAAATACCTGCGAAGGTATTAATGACCCGAGGAAGTTGAGATTGAAAACGAATTCTACACCAGATTTATCGAGATCGAAGAAGGTCTTAATGTCTCTATCGAGATCTCCAGGCATGAAGAACTCATTGTCGGTGTTCGCTCTGGCGTTGTTGCCGCCGGCACCATTAATAAGAATATCACAGCTGCCAAGCTCGGCGACTATTTTCTCATGTGCCTGTTCAAGGCTATCACGTTCAAGGACATTACACTGATAGGCCTTAGCATTGCCACCAGACTGATTGATCTCGTCAGCGAGAGCTTCAGCAGCTTCAAGTCGCAGATCAAGCAGTGCCAATTTGGCGCCACAAGGCTTCAGAGCTCTGGCAAAAGCCGAGCAGATGGCTCCACCGGCACCCGTCATGACTACTACCTTGTCCTGTAAATTAATAGCAAAAGGTACATCCATGTTTTATGCCTCCTTATTATCAGCTGATTTCTCAAGTGCTTCCCATAGACCATTGATATATGAAGCGCCAAGAGCTCTGTCATATAAGCCATAGCCAGGTTTACCGGTTTCGCCCCAGATCATGCGGCCATGATCCGGACGCAAGTAACCTTCAAACCCATTCTTATGCAAACATTTCATAATTTCATAAACATCAAGCGAACCATATTCAGATGGGTGAGCCGCTTCTTCGAAGCTGCCATCTTCCATCAGCTTAACATTGCGTACATGTATGAAATGAATACGGCCCATAGCTGAATATTTATCAACAAGACGAGCTACATCATTGAAGCTGGCACTACCCAGCGAGCCGGTACACAGAGTAAGTCCATTAGCCGGGCTGTCGACAATACTTAGAAGCCGATCAAGGTTTGCCTCTTTTGTTATAATACGCGGCAAGCCGAATATAGGGTACGGCGGATCATCCGGATGGATTGCCATCTTAACACCGGCCTCCTCCGCTACTGGAATTATAGCCTGCAGGAAATACTCAAGGTTCTGCCAGAGGACTTCCTCGTTAACCTGTTTATACTGATCAAATAATTTAACCAGATCTTCCTTCTTATAAGAACTATCCCAACCGGGCAAAGAAATTTCTCCGGTAAGCGGATCCATTTTCTCGAGTTGATCACGATAATATACCAGTGCTGTCGAACCATCCTCCAGCACTCTATCAAGCTGAGTTCTTGTCCAGTCAAAAACAGGCATGAAATTGTAGCATATAACTTGGACCCCAGCCTTGCCCAGACGACGGATATTCTCACAATAATTGGCAATCAATTGATCACGATCAGCAAGTCCAAGTTTGATATTCTCATGTACAGGCACACTCTCAATTACGTCAAAATGCAGCCCCGCTGCTTCAGTCTGTTCTTTGAGCATGTTTATGCTCTCATTACTCCAGATCTCACCTACCGGCACATCGTAAACGGCAGTCACTATTGAATACATGCGCGGGATCTGTCTAATGTACTCAATCCTGACAGGATCCTCCGGTCCATACCAGCGAAACGACAATTTCATAATTCCACTCCTTGTATCATTTTTTTAGCCAGAGTATTACTGTCAATGCCTGGCTATTTGAAGCTGTAAGTTATTTGAATCTAACCCTATGATACCACTGCTTTTACCTGTATAATTGGTTAATATAGCCTGAATACTGGTAAAAGTTGCTCTAAAGTGTATATTTGCAATTATTCCAGAAATTCTAACGAAAGGGTGCTGTAATATGACGGCAAAAAATAAGGATCTGTTCACCGGCCGACAGATAATGGTGCATGATGATTTCGAGTTTTACCATTTTGAAAATCGCGAGCCGGTCGCCGTTGATTATCATGATCATGATTTCTATGAGGTATTTCTCTTTCTGTCCGGTAATGTTGATTACATTATTGAAGGAAGAACTTATTCTCTTCGTCCGGGTGATATTCTCTTAACAGGTGTGCAGGAACTGCATAAACCTGTAATCAGGCATGGTCGTTCGTATGAACGCTATGTTATCTGGTTACAGCAGGATTTCATCGAGAAATTAAGCAGTGATGATTCAAATCTGGCGGCCTGTTTTGAGGACGCGACAAACAGACATTATCGCTTAATTCGTCCTGATGGAGAAATGCAGCTAATGATGATGCAGCATTTTGAAAAACTAAACTTAGTATATGCTCAGAAAGAATATGGTTCTGATCTGCTGGCAGTTGCTTATCTTACAGAACTTCTGGTTCATCTCAATCGAGCTTATTTTGACACCTCAAATCAAATAATGCATGATGTCATAGAAAACGATAAAATAAACCAAATTGTTGAGTATATTAATCAGCATCTCGGAGATGATCTCTCTTTGGACAAATTGTCTGAGCTTTTTTTCCTCAGCAAATATTATCTTGGCAGACAGTTCAAGAAGTATACCGGTTTCTCACCATATCAGTTCATAATAAAAAAAAGACTGATCAACGCACGAATGCTAATCAGCCAAGGAATTACCGCCACTCAAGCCTGCCATCTGAGCGGGTTTAGTGATTATTCAAATTTCATAAAAGCTTATCGCAGGGAGTTCGATCATCTGCCCAAGAACAAAACAGCTACCTGATTTAATTATCTTCGAAGACAATCTCATCAGGGCGAACCATGCCAAGCTGATCACGAGCTACTTTCTCAACATATTCATCAGTATCAACCATATCCTGGAGCGCGAGCAGTTCACCATTTCTGGAATAAGCTTCATCCAGTTGCTTCTCCAGTGTCTGCCTATTAGCCATGATACGATCAAGCTGTTCCTCCTGATCAAAATAAAAAGCGATCCCAGAGGCTATAGCAAGAACACAAATCAATCCGATGATAATACGCATCATCAAGGAAGGCCTGCGTGCCACACGTGTGATTTTTTTACGTTTGCTATTTGCAGCCACTTCAGATACCTCAAACTTCCGAAAAATCAATTACTCTATCATTGTAGTCCGGCAGGCGATTTTCGACAACATATATGACATCGGTTAATCCCTTAACAATCACTTCTTAATATCGCTGTCATACTCCTGTAAGAATATACATTCGCTATTTGCCAGCAGATTCTAACAACTCGTAAAGATCAGCAGCCTCTTCTTTGCGAACTGTCTCCTGTAGTTTAAGTACTTTTATGCGTGTTGTACCATTACCAAAACCAATTTCAACAATATCACCGGTCTTAACCTCCGAACCGGGTTTAGCCTGTTTTCCATTGATTGAAACTCTTCCTGCGGCACAGACTTCATTGGCCATCGTCCTTCTTTTAATAATGCGTGATACCTTTAAATATTTATCAAGTCTCATCTTGTTTCTCCTTTTCTGCTAATTTTACGCGGTCCCAGAGAGAGTCAAGCTCAGCAAGACTCATTTCCTCCATATTCAGACCTTCTACTCTGGCCAGATCCTCAACAGACGCAAATCTGCGAATGAATTTTTCTGTACTTCCTGACAGTGCCATCTCAGGTTGAACTTGGAGGTGTCTTGCATAATTGACGGCCGCGAATAAGAAGTCTCCTACTTCTCCGGCAACAATTCTTCCTGCTTGTTCCTTACTCATCTGCCCATTTCTAACGGCAGTTTCGGTCTCAACTTCAGCTCTGGCAATCTCGTCCAGTTCTTCGTGAATCTTACCCAAAGGACCATATTTATCAGCCCAGTCAAAACCTGATTTGGCTGCTTTTTGCTGGACTTTGTAACTGCGCTGAAGTGCCGGAAGACTACGCGGCACATCCTTCAACACTTGACTCTGACTCGATAAGCCTTTTTCCTTCTTCTTGTTTTTCTCCCAGAGATCGAGAACTTCAGATGCTGACCCGCTGTTATCATCTCCAAAAATATGTGTATGCCTTGAAATTAATTTACGGCAGATCCCGCTAATAACATCATCGAAGTTAAATTTTTGCTCTTCGGCTGCCATCTGCGCATGAAAAACCACCTGCATCAAAACGTCACCCAACTCATCACAGATACGTTCCGGCTGCTCACTATCAATAGCGTCTATCGCTTCATAAGCTTCTTCGAGCAGATTTTTTTTAATCGAATCATGGCTCTGTTCACGATCCCAGGGACAGCCCTGTGGACTGCGGAGAAAAGCCATTAACTCACGCAATTCTTCCATCGAATATTTGTCTTTGATAATAAACTTCTCAGAATTATTTGTCATCTACTATAAGTCCTCTCATTCCTCGGTGTCTTCCAGCCACTTAATCTGAAAGCGATCGAATACTATCTTCTCGGTGAACTGCCCATCAAAAAATATAGTCTGATGAAAACGTGCGAACTCTCTGGTGTTTTTTTTAAGCCACAATGGTATTGGGACTTCCATTTTATGACACAAATCAACCAGACAGACCTCAAGCTGCTGCGTCAGCGACTTGCCTGGGTCTGTTCTCTCTACAGTATCTATCTGTAACAGCAGATGCCCTCTGAGCACTCTTCCCTCTAATTTCATAAGTCTATTATACTCCTGTCGATAATCTCTTCAGCTTATACTGCAAAGGACATCAATATAAATCCGTGTAAATTATTTCATATCGTTGCTTAACAGTTTATTCACGTTTCTACCATTCTGCCTCTACAATTCAACGTTAATCTAAAGGTGCTTACACAAGCAACCCTTCATATTAACCCCCTCCTTAGTACCGGCGGCCCCCCCGCCGGTACGTCTTTTATACCACAAAACAACGCAGATAGTACAGTGAAGCCGGTTCACCAAAAATGAACCGGCTTTTGTTGGTATTCTTTGGGATTGTACTAAGATCGTTTGAATTCGATCAACCTTAATAATATAGTTTCTTGTAACGGATCAAGGCTTCTTCCCAGGCATCCTGATCTTTTGGTTCATAATGCTTAAGTTCAAATGAGTTAGCAATTACCTTGCGGGCTTCATCAAGCGACTTGATATCACCCTGTCCCATCAGCTGAACAGCCATGTTGCCAAGCGCAGTAGCTTCTATTGGACCTGCGACTACACGACTTCCTGTCGCGTTGGCAGTAAACTGTGAAAGAAGGCCATCTTTGGTGCCTCCGCCAACTACATGAAGCACAGGATATTTGCGACCGGCTACATCCTCAATCTGCTCTTTTGTCACACGATATTTAAGAGCCAAACTCTCATATATACAGCGAACAACCTCACCTCTTGTTTGCGGCACATACTGTCCTGTCTGTTCGCAGAGTTTGCGAATTCGCTTGGGCATATTGCCTGGAGTAGACAAACTCAGGTCATCGGGATCAATCAGGCACTGAAAAGGTTTGCAGGTCAGAGCCTCTCGCTCCATGTCAGCATAACTTACCTCTTCTCCTTCACGAATCCACTGTCTTCTTGATTCCTGAATCAACCACAGACCCATGATGTTCTTTAAAAATCTGGTCGTGCGCCCATAGCCGCCCTCATTAGTGAAATTGTATTTAAAAGACAGATCATTAATCAAAGGGTTTTTACTCTCAATACCCATCAGTGACCAGGTGCCACTGCTGATATAGACAAAATCTTCTTCCTGAGCCGGTACCGACACAACCGCGGAAGCGGTATCGTGGGAAGCAACAGCAACAGTCTGAATCGGCTCTATGCCAAGCTCTTCGCAGAGTTCCTGTGAAAGAGGAAGAGCAAGCGTACCGGCATCTTCCAGCTCGCAGAACAATTTACGTGGCAGACCCAGTTTATCTATGATGTCATAAGCCCATTCACCTTCTGCCGGGTTCAGAAGTTGTGTGGTGGAAGCCATTGTGTATTCAGCCTTCTTGCGGCCTGTCAACAGATAAAGGAATAGATCCGGCATAAACAGCGCTGTCTGAGCTTGCTCAAGAAGATCGGGACGCTTCTGCTTAAGAGCCATCAACTGGAATATGGAATTGAAGAAAATAAACTGTATACCTGTACTCTGATAGAGCTCATCCTTGGGCACGAGTTTGAAAACTTCTTCCATCATATCCTGAGTTCTCGTATCACGATAATGCACGGGGTTGGCAATGATCTGACCATGATTGTCAATCAAACCGAAATCAACACCCCAGGTATCAATTCCCAAACTGTCAATCTTGCCATAAGCCTTGGCTTTTACCAGACCCTGCTTAACCTCATGAAACAGCCTGAGAATATCCCAATACAGAGTTCCATTTACCATAACAGGATCATTTGAGAAGCGATGGATCTCCTGCAACTCAATTTTCTTGCCATCGTAGATTCCAAGCATGGCACGTCCGCTTGATGCGCCGAAATCGAAGGCCAGCAGTTGTTTTTTGTCAGACATGTTGTTTCCTCCTGTTTATTGCTTGTTGATCATTTTTCCGCGATTGATTTACGATACTTCTCGCTCTCCCAATTGCTGATAAAATCTTTGCCGGCGGCATTCATCAGCTTGACAGTATAACCTTGAGCTTTGATATATTTATGAATAAATAGTATCGCCGCGAGGGTTTGTTCTATGGTCAGAGCCTCTTGTTCCTTGCACTGATAATAAACCTCTCCAGTCTGCCTGAAAACAAGACATTTAGTTTCAGAACTGTTGCCGGCTGCCTGCCAGTCAGCAAGACTGCCCACAGCGACTTCTTCAAGCTGTCCTGCCAGGAATACCAGCTGATCAGGATACAGTGCCTGCTCTGTGAACATCGCCACATCCCAGCAGATATTTTTGAGTTGATCCTGAAGCCAGTTGGTAGACGACTTATAGTTCTCTCCAACAGCAACAACAGATGCTTCCGGCCAGGCGTTGTTTGTCAGACCGAAGAAACTCTTAACACCTTCATTTACTTTTTCATGAAGATTGGCACAAACCTCGGCATCATCGGAAGTCGCGATCAAGCCGTGATTTTCCATAAATATAATCGCGGGTAGTGTACCGTCAGCGGCTCTGGCAGCCTCTCTTGCACCAGTTATGGCGAAGGTCAGTTGAGCTCCCGGATTGATATAAGGTACATAAGCGTAATTCAAATCGAGTGAGTTCATAACTTTGTCAGCGATCTCACGACCTTGATCTGAACATGTAATCAAGTTGGCATATACCGCATGGCTATGAAGCACATATGTATCAAGCATAGAATGAAAACCTGCCTCGACCGAAGGACGCAGCTCAGCAAGCTCTTCAATACGCACAGTAGCGGCCTTGGCCACAGCTGAACCCTCTTTCTCAACATCGCTCAATGAAGCAGGATCAGTTTTACCATAAAACTCGCGCAGCATAGCGTAGTCCATTACAGCATAAGCCTGATCAGGACGGATTTGATCAAGACGATAACCAGATGCTTTTATAGCCATAAGTTTATCATCAAGTTTGCATGACGTATTGCCGCCGCCGCCCTGAACGTAATCTGAGCGTGTGCCGGCTTTCTGAGACATACTGGCAAAAGCATCCAGCTCTGTCTTATATTTTTCAAAATAATTCTGACTCATTCTATTAACCTCCGATATTGTGGCGTTCGAACGCCTGATCACGATAGTATTCAATTCTCTCATTCAAATCAGGTCTGGCAGCGATTGTCTTCGAGGAGAACATACCGTCATCAAGTTTATCGGTTGCTGTCAACTCATGACCTATCAGAGCCCAGGCGGCATCGTACAAGTTCGCGAAGAAAGGATCTCTCATCGCTTCGCAGATAAAAGCCTGACGTGGTTGATTAATATCCTCGCCGCTAATTTGGAAGAAACCGTTCTGCTCGCATAGATTTTTCAGACGGGTCAGCTGCTCACGCGTATTTCTTGAAGGCATATAAGTAACAGCCATGAAACCAAGTTTTTTTAGTTCAGTGAATAATTCATCAAGATAGCTGTCTTCGAAGGTCTGAGCCTTCTTATCACCGGTTACCGAACTCGTAATATCACCAAGATATGGATACGCTAAAACGATTCCATGTTCTGAAGCAAACTTGACAACTTCTGCTATCGGCGGACATTCTTCTTCGTCTGCCGGAATATAAAACTTCTCAACCAGATCGCTCTTAAGAAGACCAAGCAGATCATATGCAATGTGTGGATTTGACGAATCTGTAAGCTGATTCATAGCTTTTTCAGAGACGGGGATCCCAAGCTTCTCAGCAAGAAATCCGGTTAGTTCAGAACCAGGTCCAAAACGTTCAAGCAACTTCAAAGCCACGGCATACAGCAGGTGACGTTCAGTAACTTCGCCGCCTTCATTATGAAGAGATAAGGTCATAATATCCTGATCATAATCGAGAAGCAGCTCGGCAGGAGCCAACAACTCATTAAGTTTTGCTGTCATTCTGCGATTTCTGATACCTCTGGCCTTGCGAATCGGCTTGAAAAAATTATCAAGCGCATCGATCTGGCTGTGAGGTACGCCATGCAGCGCGATATAAGCGACATTTTCCTGATCAGGATTATTAATTCTTCTACCTGCCAAAGATGTCGCACCAAAAGAAGCACGGCATTCAGCACCTATTGTCGTCGGCAAACCAAGTATCCTACCAGCCGCGACAAACTCGAGAGCGCCGGAAATAGAGTCATGATCCATGATACCGGCAGTAGATAAACCGGCATCCCAGGCACGCCAAACAGCCTTCGAAGGCGAGTAAGGCGAAAAAGAATAAGTTGAATGAATATGATTATTGACATCGCGGCCGGCTGCCGGTTTAGCGATAACACCACTCTCAACTAAATTCTGGAGCTTCTGGAGTGCTTCCAGCCTGTCAAATTCTACCGGAGCGTTTAACTGATCTATTAGCTTGTTAATTTGTTTCTGATCCATCAGACACCTCTCGATAATTTAGATTAATCTGTCAGCCGCTCCACTTACTTAGCAGGGCAGCTGACAGATTATTTTGTGCCATTATCAGTCCAGCCATCATATTATAGACGACAAGACCAAAGCGTTTCTTAACTCATCAAACTCCAAGACGATTTCTGCGCATGATTTCTACATCATTGAAGCTGCGTTTGGCAACATAACCATCAATCGGCTGAATTTTCTCATGATATACATCAACAAACCAATCAGCCTGCGGGAAGAAATGATCTTCCAGCTCGAACGCAGGAGTTATCCAATTACGTGAGCCAAGGACAACAGCAGGAGCATCCAAGTCATCGAAGCACAGATCATTAATATTACGTGCCAAATCACTCAGATAGGAACCACGGTCGCAGGCATCGCCGGCAACTATAATTTTACCAGTCTTCTTAACAGATTCCACTACCTTCTCATAATTGAACGGAACCATTGTACGAGCATCGATAACTTCAGCGCTGATTCCGTACTGCTCTTGGAAGATCTTAGCGGCGTCGAGCGCACGATATAAGGTAGCACCGATAGTAAGAATTGTGAGATCAGAACCGGCTCTCTTAACATCCGGCTCACCAATTTCGACTTCATAGCTCTCTGCCGGAACTCCGCCTTCATGGAACTGCTCACCGATATCATATATTCTCTGGCTCTCGAAGAAGAGCACAGGATCTGTACCATTAAGAGCAGAGGTCATCAGACCTTTGGCATCATAAGGGGTTACAGGGAATACTACTTTGAGACCAGGAATCTGGGCACAGAGTGAGGTCCAATCCTGAGAATGCTGAGCACCGTACTTAGAGCCAACCGATACACGTACAACCACAGGCATTTTTAGGATGCCGGCTGACATGGCCTGCCATTTGGGCAGCTGATTGAAGACTTCATCACCAGCACGGCCGAGGAAGTCACAGTACATAAGCTCAACCAGAGCGCGGCCGCCACTCATGGCATAACCTACAGCTGAACCAACAATAGCGCCTTCAGATATCGGCGAGTTAAACAGTCTGTGATAAGGTACGGCCTCGGTCAAACCACGATACACGGCAAAAGCTCCGCCCCAATCACGATTTTCTTCACCATAGGCAACAAGTGTAGGATCCTCATAGAACTTGTCAATAATTGCTTCGAACAGACCGTCACGCAGTTGATATACCTTGTTTTTAGAAACAGGTTTACCCTTCTCATCGAAGGCAAAACGTGTCTTGCGGGCAATCTGCTGTACACGGAAGTTATCTTCCTTGCTCTGCAGCATATCTGCCGGACGATCTTCCATTTTAGCGACCTTCTGATTAGAGAACATGATTTTTTCGATCGCGTCAGGCGCGGCGTTAAGATCCATACGTGGTGAGATTTCAGGATTGATTGCAAGTCCAACGGCCGCTGTAACTGTATTTACAACGAACTCGTCGATTGCCTCGAAATCTGATTCGCTGGCAACACCGGCCATAACCAGGTCAGAACGATAAGCCTGTATTGAATCCTGACGTTCCCACATCTCTTTTTCTTCTGTCGTACGATATGAGTCAGCATCCGAAGGAGAGTGACCGGCATAACGATAAGTAACTGTATCCAGCAGTACCGGACCGCGTTTCTCTCTGAGAATATTCATTTTTCTATCCATAGCGTCGATAACAGCCATAGGATTGTAACCGTCCACACGCTCAGCATGCATCTGATCGGGGTTGACACCGGCACCGATTCTGGCTACATATTCATAACCCATAGTCTCACCGCGAGTCTGTCCACCCATGGCATACTGATTGTTCATGATATTGAAGACCAGCGGCAATCCGCCCTTCATATCACCCTCCCAGAGAGTATTGAACTGATCCATTGCGGCCATCATGAAGCCTTCCCATACCGGTCCACAACCCATTGAGCCATCACCAATGTTACAGACGACAATACCTGGCTTGCTGTTGATTTTTTTGTAGAGCGCAGCACCAACTGAGATATCAGCTGAACCACCAACAATCGCGTTATTAGGATAAACACCAAAAGGCAGGAAGAAAGCGTGCATTGATCCACCGAGGCCCTTGTGGAAACCAGTGTTTTTAGCAAAAACCTCTGCCAATGTACCGTAAATCAGGAAATCGATCGCCATTTCTTTTACCGAGCGATCCTTACCGGCATTGTTCTTCTCAACGATTTTCCAAATGACACCATCCAGGAAGCCTTCCATTATGTCAAGCAATTCCTGATCAGACAGCTTCTGTATCGCTGACAAGCTCTTAGCGATTATCTCACCATGGCTTCTGTGAGAACCAAAAATAAAGTCGTTCTTATCAAGGTTATAAGCCTGTCCTACAGCCGCGGCTTCCTGTCCGATTGACAGATGAGCCGGACCCGGATTGTTATATTCCAGACCATTGTAGCTGTTTGTTGTTTTGATCGAGTAGAGCATATTCTCAAACTCACGAATCATACGCATATCGCGATAGATACGCAGCATATCGTCTTTGCTGAATTTTTTAGTTTCTTCACTTGGTTTCTTCTGATACTGGTTTACCGGGATCTTCTCAAATTCGATCCAGCTCGCAGATCTTACATCTTCTGGTTTTACTGGTAATTGTTTAGCCATTTGTCTACCTCCGCCTTTTATCAGCTGTGAAATATTGCTTCACGTATTATCTCGCCCACAGTCGGGTGAGGGAAAATCAGTTCTTTCATATGGTCTATGCGCATTTCAGTCTCAACAAGAATACCTGCCGAGAGAATAATCTCGGACGCATAGCTACCGATCATGTGGCAACCCAGGAGTCTCTGATGAACAGGATCAATCAATAGTTTGATCAAGCCATCGCCAGCTTCATTTTCTGCCATATAGCGGCCGCTATAGTTCATCGGTAGTGTCACTTTTTTATATTCAATACCTTTTTCCTTGCAGGTTTCCTCGGTCTCGCCGACAAAAGCCATTTCAGGGTTGGTATAGATAACCGAAGGCATCGCCTGATAGCGCATAACGTCTTTTTTACCAAGAATGGTATTGATGGCAACTTCCGCTTCGCGGTACGCAGCATGCGCCAGCATCCAGACACCATTAACGTCACCAACAGCATATACACCAGGAACATTGGTTCTGCCCTGCGCGTCAGTTATGATACGTCCGCGCTCTATCAGAACAGGTATATTCTCAAGACCGAATCCCTGACTTACAGGTCTTCTGCCAACACTCATCAGTGTCACCTGTGAATCTGCCTGTGCGACATTGCCGGCCTTATCTTTGAAGCTGACCTTGCCATTTTCAACAGCTGTCACCTGACAGCCGAGATGGAAGACTATGCCTTTTTTCTCGAAGCTCTTCTGCAAGACAGAAGAAAGCTCACGATCAGCCGCACCGGCAATGTGATCAAGCATTTCCACAACTGTAACACGAGTACCTACTGTGCTGAAATAATTTGCCATCTCCAAACCGATAACACCGCCGCCAACGACAACCATGCTCTCAGGTATAGTCTCAAGGTCAAGAATTTCACGATTAGTTACAACCGAACCATCCTGCATGCCTTCACGAACACCGGGAATCGGTGGGACAACAGCTTCAGATCCGGTTGCGATCAACAGCTGTTTGCCTTCAAACTTCTCTTCACCAACGGCAACTGTGATAACACCTTCAGGAGAACGGCCAACAATTGTACCGAAACCTTCCTTAACTGTTACTTTCTTGCTTTTAAGCTGTCCGCGAATACCTGCAACCAGGTTTTTTACAACCTTGTTTTTACGTGCAACTACCGCAGACTGATCGATTTTAGCATCGCTTGATGTCACGCCGTATTTCGCGCCATTAGCCGCATGGTCATAAATCTTGGCACTGTTGAGCAGTGTCTTAGAAGGTATACAACCTTCATTAAGACAGACGCCTCCCAGCTTGTTCTTCTCAATCAGCAAGGTCGCAAGTCCGGCCTCACCTGCTCTCTCAGCAGCGAGATACCCACCAGGGCCGCCACCAAGAACAATCAGATCAAACATTTATAAGCCTCCTTCTTACTGCATCAGCAGCAGTGAAAAATTCTCAAGAACTGTAGTCAGGTCTTTTAGGAATCTGGCAGCAGGAGCGCCGTCGATTGCCCTGTGATCGAAGGTCAGGGACAGACCCATAGAAGGATATGTCTTAATTTCGCCATTAACTTCACGGGCCTTGGTTGTGATACCGCAAACTCCGAGAATACATGTCTGAGGCGGATTAATAACAGGTGTAAAAGACTCAATACCAAGTGTACCAAGATTAGTCACGGTAAAAGTCGCGCCTCTGAGCAGGTCAGGACTTATCGTTCCCTGTTGACAGCCTGCGACAACTTCTTTTACCGAGGTTGACAACTGTGACAAACTCATCAGATCCGAGTTAAAGACAGTGGGTACCATCAGACCACGCGGAGTATCAACCGCAACGCCCATATGGACTCGGTTGTAAATTGTCATCTTCTCATCGTCATAATGAGCGTTGCAGCCAGGATGTTTTGGCAGCACACGTGAAGCGGCATAAAGTATTATGTCATTAAGTGTAGGTACCTTTTCTGCCAGAGCGAAGCCCATATCAGCAGTAAGCCCCTTCTCACCAGCGGCTTTCAGACGCTTACGAAGTGCCATGATATCGGTAGCGTCGAAACTGGAATTCAAAGTAAGCTGAGCCATCTGTGAGAGCGAAGCATGCATGGATTTAGCAATCACCTTGCGGATATTTGTATGTTTCTCAACATAGCTCTCCGGTCCGGCAGTGACAGCAGCCGCGGGTATAGCAGCAGCCGGGGCGTCAGCGCCAACGGCAACAGCACCGGAAATATCGGCAACAGAAACTCTTCCACCAATTCCAGTTCCGGCTACAGCTGCGTCATGCGCGAAGCCGGCAGCCTGTGTTACAAGTTTACCTTCATCTATGAGTTTCTGAACATCACGTTCAATTACACGGCCTTTTGGACCGGTTGGCTGAGCAAATCGCAGATCAGCTCCAGCTTTCTCAGCAAGGTTGCGGGCTCGCGGGCTGATCGCGTCAGGCATAGCACCAGCCACAGCAGCAGCCTCAGTCTGTGACGGCGCAGTTGCAGTCTCAGTAACAGCAGCCGCTGACGCCGGAGAGTCCACAGCAGTTTCTTCTTCTGTTTCCTGCGCATCACGCGGATCAAACTCGGAAACATCCTCGCCGGGCTCACCTATTACACATACATTCATCAAACAGGGAACATCGTCGCCCTCCTCGAAAAACACAGCAATAAGCGTACCGTCCTGCTTGGCAGTTTCGTCAAATGTAGCTTTGTCCGTCTCATAAGTAAACAGAATATCGCCTTCTTTGACCGCGTCACCTTCCTGCTTATGCCATTTACCAATTATGCAGCTCTCAACAGATTGTCCCTGTCGAGGCATGATTACAGCATTTGCCATATCGTTAAATACCTCCTATGTTTTATTTCAGCATTGTTTGTCCACCGGTAACAGGAATAGCCTGACCGGTTTCATTTTGCTGTTCAACACAATACATAATCGCTCTTGTTACATCGAGCGGCGAGCACCCCTTGCGCATAGGCACCTTGGAAACATAAAACTCGTAAACATCTTCAACTGTCTTCGCGCCAGGAACCTTACCAGCTTCGAGATACTGAACGAACAATCCCTTCTCCGGATCACTCCAGAGTGGGCCTTCATAATAATTTCCGGGACAGATAGCATTAACCTTGATTTTGTCTTCGACAAGCTCTTTTGCGAAGCTCTGAACCAGACCGATACCACCAAATTTACTGCCGGCATAAGCGAAGTTCTTATTTGATCCCTCAAGACCGGATTTAGAATTAATCTGAACTATATCGCCCATGTAATTCTTATCAAATCTGGCTTGCAGTTTCATCGGTCTTGAACCGTATTTGGACACCAGGAAGAAAGCGGTATAGTTTATACGTGTAACAAACTCGAATGATTTGAGTGTCATCTCTTCAAGACCACCGGCTTTGAGAACACCGGCATTACTGACCAGAAGGTCAAGCCCACCATAATTCAATGTTATTTCTTCCATCAAATCCCGAACGGAGTCTTCATCACCGACATTTACAGACAGCGCAAGCGCTGCGTTTTCACCGTATTGCTCGTTAATGGAGGCAACAACAGACTGAGCAAGCTCAAGATTGAGATCAGCGATCACTACATGTGCGCCGGCAGCAGCCAGTTCACGGGCGATACCCTCGCCGAAGCCCTGAGCGCCACCGGTAACAAGTGAGACTTTGCCTCTTAGCCTCGGATTTGCTGATTTGGTACCGGCTGCCTTGAATACAAATCTACCCAGTCCCTTAACCAGAATAGACTCCGGCAACTCACTCTCGGTAGAAGCTTGTGCCAGCTTAGTATAAAGCTCATCAGCTGATTCGCAGGCAGCGCCATCAAATTCAAGATCCGCTGAAGATTCAGTTTCTGAGTATATAATCAGCCTCTGACCATCAGCAGCAGGGAACAATGAACGAAGAACAGGTGCGACTACTGCCGCGGCACGTTTCGCCCCCTCCAATTGTTCAATCCAGTTAGACATAAAAAACTTCCTTTCCAAATATAATCACGTTTACGTTTACGGAACCCGGCAAAAGCCGGACTGACAGTCAAACTGTCAGCCCGGCCGCGTCATAATCAGATGCAGTCGGCATTGGCAAGCAGATAATCTTCTGCTTCTTTGCACCACAAACCATTATTCGCTTCAACAATATCGGCCAGTTTAGCAAATCTCTCATCCTTCTCACCAAGGCTGCGGAAATCACTAAGAGCTGTTAGAGGCATGCTGATATGAGTATAAATCAATTTCTTACCGCCAGGAATCTTAGGGAGATTCAAGGTAGTATCGACTACACTGTCAAGTCCGCCCACATGTGTAATCATTGATGACGGATTGAGTTTACCCTGCGCCATCAGATCAAGGGACTCGATTAGATCATCAGTGTTGCCACCGCTGTTGCCGGCAACATGTGTTGCGTTGTAATGAACATTATAGAAATTATATTTTGCCGAAAACTCAGGGTTCGTCGGTCCTGCGAAGAAGTTCAGACAACCATCATAACCGAGAATTTTATCAGCCTGCTCGACAACAACCGCTACCGGAGCATATACATAAACATCATTATAACCGGTATTATCAGAAAGCTTCATCAGCTCAGCAGGAACATCTTCCATTGATGAAGTATTTACATAAACAAGTTTGACGCCATTTTTTTCAGCTTCTTCAACGGTATAGATAGAGGCAGCACGTGCCAGTCTGGCTTCGTCTATGTCGGTAACAACAAGAAGAGATGGTCTTCTTGGACCATGTATAGCATAATCGATAGCGCCGAGACCCATAGGACCTACACCAGCCAGAAGTGCCATCTTACCGCCTTCTACTATACCCATTTTATGCTCATAGCTGCCGGCGGTAGTATGATAATTGACATGGAATCCGCCAACTATACAGGAAACGGGTTCACCAAGAGAACCAAAATAGAAAGCATCACCTTTGTACTGCAGCAAACAGTTTCTCTCCATAACTATTTCCGGGATAACAACATACTGCGAAGCACCACCTATATAATGAAATGTATACCCAGGAGCGGCATAGACATTTTTCGGATCATTTATCGCCGGTTGAATCGCGAAACGATCGCCAGCCTTAAATTGATCAGCCCACTTGCTGCCAACATCTACGATCTCGCCGCAAAACTCATGTCCGATGATTACAGGATTCTCCGCGATATCATCGGGTACCCGCTTATGATCAGAACCCTGAACCGCCGCCTTGTAAGACGACATACAGATGCTGTCCGAAACGATTTTCGCGAGTATTTCGCCCTCACCTATCTGTGGGAGCTCGAACTCATCAAGTCTGAGATCATTCTTGCCGTACAATCTGACTGCTTTTGTTTTCATTGGCTTGTCCTCCTTGCCATTCTTAACTAATCCTAAATAATTCAACAACTGCTTATTGAAACAACTGTGTGATAGTCCTGAGTTGATATGTTAGATTATAACACATATATGTTAAATGTTAACACCTAATGTTACTTCTTTTGCAAACTTTTAACATTAAGATACCACAGGCCATAAAAACCAATTGCTATCTATTAAAACATAAATAATCAAACACGTTATAACGCCCTTGTACCAACGATTACAGGATTTCTCCCCAAACATTTCCGATAATATTAAAATTATAACAAACGTGGTTATTTTTGCGATATTGTAATAAATTCACACCTGTGATATGATAATTTTGACTTAAATTAACATAACGTATTTACATGTTATATTCGGAGGTTTCCCATGCCTAAAGAAAGAAGAGAGGCCATAAACGAAACCATTCA
>JAQVJP010000118.1 GCA_028695145.1 Eubacteriales bacterium | reverse complement strand
GCGGAATTTGCAGCAGCTCAGTGATGACATCATCAATCGCTCTCGCTTGGTAAGATGAGATCTCTTTGCAGAAGCAGAAATTGCAATTGTAAGGACAGCCAAAGGATGTTTTTATGAGCGCGCACTTGTCAGCGAACAGGTAATAATATTTATCTGTATAGTGTGAGGGTAAAGAACGATCGGCATAACGCACCATAGTGTCTTGGCATTTTGCCAGCTTGTATAAGTCATCTGCGCTTCTGGCTACGCAATCGATGAATTCACAACTGAAATCCTCAGGACAAACGGTTGCATGCACGCCCCCGACGGCTACAAGGATATTCTCATCTATTTTTTTGATCCTTCGAGCGTACTCCTTCATAATTCCAAGGTGACTTATGTAGCCGGTTATTCCTACAAGCTGCGGCTCAAACCCGTGGATGATGTGCTCAAGAGCTTTTTTCTCCAGGATCATGTCCACAATTTGAACTTCATGATGATTAGCCCGCAAAACAGCCGCCAGCTGCATAAGCTCGAGCGGTTCACAAATCATGACACTTTGAAGACCTATGGTTTCTCGGTGCGGACGAGGACGAATCAATAGTATTTTCAAATCTTTTTCCTCAATACAAAGCCACAAAGAGAAGGCATGAACCATTTTTCTTTGATCAAAAAACTCTCCTCCACGACAAAATACTCTTCGGCCATAGCGGTAAAATCCTTATGCGATAAATAACTTGCTTTCTCAGCAGTCAACTCTACAAGAGACATTATAACTTTGTCGTATATGCTGTTAATGCTGCCTTGAATAAATATAGCGACACCGTGATCATCAAGCAGAGACGCGATTTTCTTCAATACAAGCGATTTATCATGATAATATGGGAAGGAATGACAACAAGTAATGACATCAAACTCAATTTTCGTGTCATATTCCTCTGCATAGGCACAATCGAGCTCAGCACCAATACCTCTGGAGCGTGCAAGCTCGATCATTTTCACAGATTTATCAATACCATATAGTTTACTGTCGGCAAACTCATTTCTTACTTCGCTAAGCAACTGGCCGGTAGCGCACCCAACGTCCAGCATATAGAAATCACGCTTGCGGCTCCTTAGAATTGTAAGAACCTTATTTCTCGTAGGAGTTAGAGAATATTTCTGGACCCACAAGGAGTCATACTTATTAGCAAGATTATCCCATACGGAAAATCTCGTGCCCATTACATTATCCCTCCGTGGTCAAACAGCAATTCGTTCTTTAAATTGGTACTTATACATATTACAATAGCGACCACTAATTGCAAAGTCATCAATTATGTAATCTTAACATGCAGGCTTAGGAGCTTTTACCGTTGTATAGACCGTCGTACAGAGAGTTTTTCAGGAGTATTGATTGGGCAGTCTGCTCAATTTATTTTTTCAAAATACAAACAGGCGGTCAACACCTCCGCTATAATCCAGGAAGGATTCCAGCGCGACATACCACCACGCCAATCCTGCGGTCTGCCAATAGCACCGGGAGCCTGGCTGTAATTTGTCTGATAATACTGTTCACCTTGTTCGCCTGGCACACTGAATCCGTAATCACCCGGCTGTATACATACGCCATGACTCCAGGCATCGAGCACCAACCTGGCACAATCAGCATACATCCGCATACCAGTAATTCTTGAATACTCAGCAAGCTCCTGCAGCGGGAAGAAAACATCCAGATGATGATTCTGGGGGCTGACACCCGGCCAACCGGTTATTCTAAAACCAGCCTGCCGGCATATGCTGTCCTCATGCATTTCAGGTTCCCAATAGTATACATATGTCATAATCCAGTCAGCCGACATACCTGCCCAATGTAGATACTTCTGCTTGTTTGTCTGCTTGTACAGTTCCATACAAGCAATAAAGAAATACATACCAGCTTCTTTATCTTCACAACTGGCATCAAGCGTTGCATAAGCAAAAGGTCGCTCCATTGTTTCGGCTGTCAGCTGATAATATCTTTTCATTATTTTTTCTGCGTAGTCCAGAAGCTCCGGGCGATCTAACCACTTAGCGGCACGAGACAGCGCAATGACACAAGGCACACCGGCTGATGTGATAATGTCTGCAGATGGTGTACCTTCTGAATTCCATTTTAACGGAAATATCCCATCAGTCGTTAAGCGCTCCGATTGACTAAGAAATCCAGCGACTTGATCGACGTAATTATGCCAATGGGCAGGTAGTTCTTGCTCATTATCTTCAAGCAGGTTCATGATATCGATTAGATCAGATAAACTGCAACCGACCATACGCGAAGAATACTCACGATAGTTATCAAACCAAGCACCGCCCCATATGTCCTGTTCCCAAAGATAATATGCAGCCGGCATACCGAAATCATTGTGTATCGATTCACGCACGAAAAAATCCGCTGCTTTGAGACCACGTTGCAGAAACTTATCATTTCCCCTCCTCAAACCAAGAGCCACATCACACCAGGCCAGTTTGATACTCTCACCCGTCCAAGCATAGAGAAAATACTCCGGGCGTCCGGACAAGTTACCGAAATCATTGGCAGAGCCAAAACAAGCATAACCGGCACATTTGTCGTTCTCATACCAACGTGAAGCCAGGCAATTATGCTTAAGATCAATCAGAGTATTGATATCAACAGCAGCTTCAGTTTGAGGTTCAAACAGCATCCATCCATCCTGTGACAAGCTGCGATAGCCCCAGCCATTCTGATGTTCATCACCCCAACATAGGTAGTATGTCTTCTCCCAGATCTCACCGGCCTCCATACGATTATAGCTATAATCATATGGCTTGCCCTGCATCTGTGCCGCGTACGTAACATCACGCTGCCCGTCAAACATCAAACCTCCACTAAGAGAAACAGCCTCATAACCTGTCTCGGCCTTAAGCAGACCCATCGACCAAACACTGTCAATCTTATTTTCCTTAACCTGAGAAGGAACTGCAAAAATAGTAAGATGCGGATATACAGGCCCGCCGCTCAAATCGGAATCTTCCACCGCCCATTGCAGGTTAACACCCGGAATCGGCAAACGATGTTCTTCACAGACATAACCCAATCCAGGAATATTGCCAACCTTGGGAATCGTTCGCTCAGGATCCGCTGACGGATTATCATTATAGATACAGTGAGGCAAGGTCAAACGCGCTGAATCATACGGCAAGTGAAAACTGAGCCCTGCCATAGAATGTGCGAACACGGTATCAAAATCGACAGAAGAAACAGCCACACGCTTCCATGAAGCTTCAAGTTTAAGAGCACCCTTGTCATTAAATTCGAGATGCAAAACAACTTCAATACCGGCAAAAGCCTGCGGCAGCACAATCCGGATGACTCCATCACCTGAAGACACACTTATTCCATCACAGTTCGCGGTCTCAAGCCACCAAGGGGTTGCTACAGAAAAACGTACAAGATCTCTGATGTTAAAATCAGCAAATGTGTCTTTATCAATTTCAAGGCGCAGCACAGCATCATTGCTGGATAGTCCCGGCAGAACTGAAACACTTCTTCTATCATTGGAAATATGTGCATGATTTGCTTTGTATTTCATATCAATTTATCCTTTCATACCACTGGTCGCGATGCCTTCGACAAAATATTTTTGGGCCAAAAAAAATAATATCGTAGGCGGAAGTATTGAAACAAGGCTCATCGCCAATACTTGATTCCATGCGATATTTGTTGTCATGTCAAGGGACATACGTAGTCCAAGAGATATAGGATACTTATAAACAGAGTTTATGTAAATAAGCGGGCCCATGAAATCATTCCATGTCCACATGAATTGGAATAATCCAGCAGAAAAGAGAGCAGGCTTGCATAGTGGAACCATTACACGGAACAAAATACCAAAGGAAGAACATCCATCGATTGTTGCTGCTTCATCAAGATCACGTGGCACACCGCGAAAAAACTGTATTAGCATATAGATAAAAAACGGTCCGCCACCAAATAGGACAGGAACAGTAAATGGCAAATATGTATCTACCCATTCGAGCATATTGAAAAACATGTACTTAGGTATTAAAACAACCGCATTGGGCAACATCATAGTAGCTATCATAAGCGTAAAAAGTGTCTTCTTCAGCTTAAAATTAAATCTGGCGAAGCCATAGGCAACAAAAAGCGATGATAGCAGCGTAAAACCTACAACAGGCAAAACAATACTAAATGTATTTTTAAAATATACAGTATAAGAGTATTGCCCTGCCCCTTCCCATCCTTGTTTGAAGACAGAAAAATCAAAGTTTGTAGGTAATGCCATTGGAGTTCCAAATATCTCCTGATTTGTTTTGAAACATGACATAAGCATCCAGACAAGTGGATATATAAACACAACACTTAAGGCAATCAAGAAAAGGTTGTGTACAATACTCTTGATAATTTTCTTTTGCTCTCGTAAAACAAGAGAATCAGTTATTGAAGTCATATCGCGTCTCCCCCATCTCCATAAAAAGTCCATTTAGCAGAAGTTTTGAAAATCAGGGCAGTTATAATCAAAATAACAATGAACAGGAACCATGACAAAGCTGAAGCATAGCCCATACGTAACATCTTAAATGCCTCATTATAAATAAACAAAGCATAAAGATATGTTGACTTGGCAGGGCCTCCACCTGTGATAACGAAGACAGACGAGAATTCCTGGAAGGTATTTATAGACTGCATAATTAAATTGAAAAGTATAACTGGTGAAATTGTTGGTAACGTGATACTTATGAACTGCTTCAAGCGGCTGGCACCATCGATCCTTGCAGCTTCATACATATCTTCAGGCACTTGCTTGAGAGCCGCAAGGAAAATTACCATAGACGATCCAACCTGCCATAACGGCAACGCACTGATGACATATATCGCGGTTTTAGGATTACCAAGCCAATTTGTCGCTTCCATTCCGAAAAGACCAATAAAATAGTTTATCAACCCATCCTTAGTAAACATGAGTCGCCATAGAATGCCAATAGCAACACTTCCCGCCAGTATCGAAGGCAGATAATAGATAGTCCTGTACAGATTAATAGCTTTCAATTTAACATTAAGGAGCACGGCCAATAACAGAGCCGAAATCAGTTTAGCCGGAACGGCAAACAACACAAAGGTAAAAGTTGCTTTTACCGATATTTTAAAATCAGAACTGTCAAACATCTTCAAGAAATTATCCAATCCCACAAATTTCATTTCTGTTAAATAATTGAAATCATAGAAACTATAAACAAGAGACGCGATCATCGGATAGAGTGAAAACACCATAAACCCGATCAACCATGGAGCAATATACACAAGTCCGATATCTCCCTTATTAAAGAACCTCTTCTTAAGCGGCTTAGGCACAAGGACCCCTCCTCAAAACAGGTCTGGTGCGGGCAGGTAAGTCTGCCCGCACCAGATTTCAAATTAACATTATCATTTATACATTCAAAATATTATTGTGCGCTTTTTAGTGTTTCACAAGCTTCTTCAAATTCTTGAATCATTTTCTCAGCAGCCTGTTCAGGAGTACTCGTACCGAATAGCACTGCGTTACAAGCATCATTGTAAGGAGTTGTAAAATCCGCAGTCAGCCACAGCAAATTGAACTTCGCCGACGCAGTGTCAAGAACCGTCTGCATAGCTTTTGAATCAATTTCTTTTATTAGACCTGCGTCCAACAATATCTTAGAACCTGTTGATGTAGGTTGAGGTCCACGTGAAGTTCCAAGAGCAGTTACAGCTTCTTCGGAATTAAAGAAGTAATCAATAAATTTGGCAGCTTCTTCGGGATGCTCACTGTTATTCGAAACAACGAGGAATTGTGGCGGCCCTGAAACAACACCTGTATCAGTTGCTCCTTTTGCTACAGGAACTGCAGCAACATCAAGTTCGACACCGTCTGTTTCAAAAATTGAAAGTGTGGAAGGCATAGCATGCATCATACCAACTTTACCTGAAATCCAGGCAGGATTCTCAAGAGGAGCCTTATAAAGTGATGTTTCTTCAACAGGTTGAAGAGTGCCATTATCTTGCAGTTCAAGCAGGTAATTGAATGTATTGACCAGATGTTCCTGTGTAAAACCCAGAGTGAAATCTGTGTTTACCCAACCATTTGTACCTTCCTGCTGTAAAACATGGTATTTTGCAAGAAGAGCTATCGGCGAGCCATCACCATCAACATATCCGCCAAGCAAATAAGCTTCAGGATCTTGAGCATGTACTTCTCCACCCTTAGTTTTAAGTGTTTCCCAATCCCATACTGTATCGGTTGGAATACTAAACTGTTCAAGGAACGTATTGTTCAGAGCCATTATAGAACCATTACCACCGGTTGGAAGTCCCTGAAGCTGACCTTCAATGGTGCACATTGTTGCCAGATAGTCCTGATCAAAAGCCTCGGTATTCACAACTCCATCTTTTTCAAGATCGTAGAAAACGTCACCAGTGCGACCAAGCGGCAAAAACCATTCAGGAATAATCTGGATAATATCAGGTTCGGTTCCACTGGAAATCTGTGTAGTTAATTTTTGGTAATAACCATCCATACCACCGTACTCAGCATCGATAGTAACACCTGGATTAGCAGCAGTGTATTGTTCGATAACCTTCATGGTAGCTTCGTGACGCGCGTCACCGCCCCACCACATAAAACGCAGATGAACATCTTTTGTCTCTTCTACATCACCAGTAGTTTCACCGGCATCGTTTGATTCATCCACAGCAGACGAGGTAGTCGACTTAGTTGTTGGCGGCGGACCTGTACCACACGCTGTAAAAAGCATGGCACAGATAAGCAAGACAGCAATAGACCAGAATGACTTTTTCATGGAAATCCCTCCTTAAATAATCAATGTCTAACATTTACAAACCCTTTGTTTGCGTTTCCAATTATACTGGTCAATCTGAACATCAACGAGGTCATTTATTATGAGTTTTTAGACATTTCCCAGTCAATTGCACTCTTTAGTTATCAAACCACTCATTTATTGATATATTTGTACAAAAAGGACACCGACATTAAAATTTGATACC
>JAQVJP010000117.1:1775-7117 GCA_028695145.1 Eubacteriales bacterium | reverse complement strand
TATGCCAAGGGTTCTGTATTGTTGAGACATACAGAACGTACGAAATTTCTAATGAACGATTTAAGTGTTGGCGCGGCTCTGATGATTGCCGGTCTGGCGGATTTGATTTTAAAATGGAGTCAGTTCAATAGTCCTGATGCTGAGCAGCGCGAGGTTCATTTGATCTATGCGCTTGCGCTTGCGGCAATAACGTTTTTTGAAATCGGGATGAATGTATATGGTTATAGATTTGCCCGGCGACATAATCATCAGTCTATGGTCATTACTCGGAAAATCAATCTCTGCTCTGCTTTTGTG
This sequence comes from Eubacteriales bacterium, assembly GCA_028695145.1. Lineage (GTDB taxonomy): Bacteria > Bacillota > Clostridia > Saccharofermentanales > UBA5734 > JAAYFZ01. The sequence goes on along the minus strand of JAQVJP010000117.1, from coordinate 6,820 downwards.
TCTCTCGGTGTGGCTCAACAGGCTATTATCTCGATGAGACATGGGACGGCATATGCGAATCTCAAGACAATGCCAATGGCTATGATTATTAGCCTAATTGTAATTATTGTTGGTTATAGAATGATCAGGCAGAGCAGAATTATTTCATCGAATGTTTCTTCTGCGGAGTTTCCTGTATCTGATTGCGAAGTTGACGAACATTGTTGTGTAGATTACGGAAGCGGTGAGGAATATTGTGAATAACAATACATCGAGTATCGTAGGTATTTCAGTGCTGATCACATCATTGTACTTCTTCATCAACTGCGGCAGAACGATCAGAAGGAATATGACAGCGACAGGAATCATTCTGCTTCTGAATACCCGGTTCATCATTTGCAGCTTCGACTCGACATCGCTGAAAATTTCTTCGTTATCATCGGCTTGGCTGGCTGGCTTGCGAAAATAACTCCAGTTACTGTAATCCCAGAGATATTCCCAGCCGCAATCGCTGAACAATTGGATATAGTCTTCTTTGTCCATTGTGTTATCATCATTAAAATCGAGTTGATAAATTACATCTTCCGGCTCTGTACGTGTGAATCTGTAGAAGCCTGCGTACATAATCTTCTCCAGTTTCCAGCCGGCCTGATGCTGCCGGCGAAGATATTCTTGTTCCTGTTCGAAATCCGCCAACGAAAAATATCGGTACACAGTTTTACTGTAATTTTGTTTTTTAGAATTACTGGCCATTTACTTTTTCTCCTTTGCTATTTCTGTAGAGTCTCTCAATTCGTTTCAGCTCAATATTGAGTATTTCCTGACCAAGCTCGCTGATTTTGTAAATTTTGCGCTTGTCTTCCTCGCGCACGAAATGGATAAGTCCATCTTTTTCCATTTTTGACAGCGAGCCGTACATGGTTCCAGGGCTGATTTTTATCTCCTGACCGGTCATCGACAACACTTGCTGCAAAATATTGTATCCATGCATCTCATCCTGAAGACAAAACAATATGTAGAAGCCTGTTTCTGTCATCGGGATATAGACACGTTTAATTTTATCGTCCATATAGTTTCTCCTTGGGTTTGAGCATTTTAGGCTCTCTTAGATCTCCTTACGTTTTGTATATATCGAGGTGCGATGTATCGCAATACAATTTATATCGCAGTGCGATGTATTTGTCAAGAATTATTTGCTAAATGCAAAAGTTCAGTTTTTGTACTGCTGCGCTTCTTTGCACTGCTGCGCTTCTAATGATGTGATATTATTGTTTTCAAGTACTCAAAAACATCACAGGTCCTATCACAGATCTGAAACAGGCTATGGGAGTTTGATATGAAATATGATTTTGACCGAGTAATTGATCGTAGAAATACTAATTCGCTTAAATTTGATTTTGCTTGTGAGTTTGGCAAACCGGAGGATGCACTGCCTCTCTGGGTTGCCGACATGGATTTTCAGGCTCCTATTGAAGTGATTAACGCTCTAAAAGAGACTGCTGATCACGGTATATTTGGTTACAGCGGTCACAAAGAAGATTATTTACAGGCGCTGCATAAATGGTTTCGTGAGCGCTTCGCTTGGGATTTCGCGGATGAAACATTGGTAAAAGCTCCCGGCGTTGTTTTCGCAATTGCGAATGCTGTGCGTGCTTGTACACAAGAAGGGGATAGCGTGCTGATACAACAACCGGTGTACTATCCTTTTGCCGGTGTAGTAAGAGACAATAATCGAAAATTGGTAATCAACAGCTTAGTGCGAAACGGTGATAGTCGGAATGACATAAGTAAAAATGATACAGCGCAAGCGTCGGTTGTTGATAATGATTATTCAGTTGATTTCGCGGCATTTGAAAGACAGATAGTAGAGGAGCAGGTGCGGTTGTTTATTCTGTGCAGCCCGCATAATCCAATTGGCCGGGTCTGGAGCGCAGAGGAACTTAGAAGAATGGGCGAGATCTGCCTGCGGCACAATGTGCTGATAATCTCCGATGAGATTCATGCAGATTTTGTTTATCGCGGTAATAAGCACACTATATTTCCTTCGCTGGCACCAGAATTAGCTGAGATCACTATCCTCTGTACCGCGCCGAGCAAGACTTTTAACTTGGCCGGATTGCAAGTGGCGAATATTTTTATTTCAAACAGCAGTTTAAGACAAAAATTTGAAACAGAAATCAACAGAAGTGGCTACAGTTTGCTTAGTGTCATGGGGTTGAGAGCTTGTCAGGCAGCTTACGAGTATGGTGCCGACTGGCTTGATCAGCTGCTTGATTATTTGCAGGGTAACCTCTTATGGCTTGAGCAGTTTGTTCGTGATGAGATACCTCAGATAACACTAATCCGGCCACAGGGAACTTATTTGGTCTGGCTTGATTTCCGTCGTTTTATGCCGGATGACAATCAGCGCCGTAAGTTCATGTTAGATGAAGCGAAAATCTGGCTCGATGATGGGCCTATGTTTGGTACTGAAGGCTCTGGTTATGAACGCATAAACATCGCCTGCCCGAGATCTGTTCTCGAACAGGCGATGCATCAGCTAAAAAGAGCGATGGAAAATGTTTCTTCTCATGATTTGCCGTTATGTTGATCCAATTCATCAGCAAGTCTAAGAACTTTGCTGGCTATTTTCTGACGTTGTTTACGGGTGATTGCCGAATAGAGAGGATACGCACAGCCTACAATTGCCAGTCCGATCGATCCGACAATTATTCCAGGGATGAAATACTTCTCATCCGCGATCAAGATGCCGCTCAATCCAATTCCGAGCAGTGCTGTACCTGCTGCTCCTGTGAAGAGTGAGATAGCCAGACCGGGTATTTCCGCCTGCTTATCCAGTTTGCGGAGCATGGCCATTTTGTCGTCCTGCTCAGGCAAGTATTTTTGTCTGATTCTATCGACTTCATCTTGAATCTCTGCTGAGTATGAATATGAAAAATCGTTATCGTTCTGGTTCATAATAATCGGAGCCGCGCAACAGATAATAAAAAATCTGCCGGAAACCCCATACACCACCTTTCGCGTTTTTGCCTAAAAATATATATTTGAGCCACTCTCGACTGACGCAGACTTGTGCCAGTGACAACTAACACCTGTTTTCGCCAGCGGGGAGTCTAACAGTGAAACTACTGCCAAGTCCGGGCTTGCTTCTAACCGATATCTCACCATTGACAATATCGATTACCCGTTTTACAAGTGCCAGACCGAGACCGTTGCCTTGGGCACTATGAGATGTGTCAGCCTGATAGAACTTATCGAAGATTTTCGGACCTATTTCTGAGCTTATACCGCAGCCGTTATCCGCCACTGTGACAAACACATAGCCGTTATCGCGCCTGAGATTGATCGTTATCTGCCCGCCTAACTTAGAAAATTTAATCGCGTTTGAAATTAAATTGTTCCACACCAGGCTCATCAGCTCCGGATCAGCGTCTATCATTTCGTCATCGGAAATATTTGTTTCCAACGCAAGATTTTTTGCTTCCCAGAGATCTTCATAGCTCAGCAGGCAGGCGCGAAGCTGTTCGCTCAGGTCATAACGTATCTTGTCCGGGTAAATCTGTTGATTTTCCAACTTGTTCAATTTCAGAATGTTTGTTATCAAATCAGATAATTTATGCGTTGTGTTCGCGATAACGGCGGCGTATTCCAAACGTTTCTCTTCAGTGAGATCAGGCGATTGCAGCATGGTCGAGTAATTCTGGATAACCGCCAGCGGTGTCTTCAGCTCATGCGATACATTTGCGATAAAATCGGTTTTGAGAGTTTCAATTCCAGCCAGTTCTGCTGCCAGAGCATTCAGCTCTTCGATAATCACATTGAACTCATTTGTTTCGCCAAGAAAATATACCGGGGTTATACGATGTTTAAAATTGCCTTCTGTCAACTGACCCGTGGCACTAAGGATCTTCCTGAGCGGACGTTCTACCGTGAACTTGCGGCGGTACATATCAACAAGCGTGAACAATAAACTTAGCAGAATAACACCGGCAAAAGTCACAGTTGCCCTGTTTCGCAGCGTGCCTTCAGGTATTTGTAATCCTGTGGCAAATAGAACCAATACGCAGGTGACAACCGTCGTTACCATCAGAAAAAATATGAAAAAATTCGCAAGTGACAGCAATAGTTTCTGCTTTTGTGTATATCTTCTCATTTAATAATCGCCTTATAGCCAAGTCCGTGGACTGTCAGGATTTCAAAATCATCACAGTCCGAGAACTTATCTCTCAGTCTCGTTATATATACATCGACTGTCCGTGGACCGGAGCTGGTATCAAGATCCCAGAACTCATCCATTAGTTGTGATCTGGTAAAAGCTCGGCGCGGATAGGATAGCAGTTTATAGAGCAGATTGAATTCCCTTACCGTCATGGGGATTTCTTCGTTATGCAAGTAGGCTGAGTGTTCCTCGATATCGAGCTTCAAACTGCCAACTGTCAGCTGTTTGCTGGCAGCGATATTCGCCCTTCTCAGCAATGCGCCAATACGCAGTACAAGCTCGTTGAGATCTACCGGCTTAACCATATAATCATCGATACCGAGCATATATCCTCTCTGCTTGGAGGTAAAATCATCTCTTGCCGTCATGAAGAGAATCGGTATATCTTTGTTGTGAGTACGGATATTCTCGGCGAACTCAAAACCATTTTCTCCCGGCATCATTATATCTGTGATGATAAGATCATACATATTGCCATACATCTGATTATATGCATCAACAGCGTTTAGGCAGCCGTGCGCATCATAGCCATTACGAATAAGATGAGCACAAACGGTACTGTTCAGATCTTTTTCATCTTCTATCACGAGTATCTTAAGCATTGTTAGCTCCTCAACATAGTATATCAATGTTAATTACTATATCACCATTATGTTAAGGATTTGTTTAAAGTTCTACCGCTTGAGCTTCCTTTTATCTTACTATTTGCTTCGAGCCATTTGACCTCATCTCTAATGGTTTCTTCATAAGACCTGGTAGTGTAACCAAGCTCGTTCTTGGCTTTTGAGTAATCGAAGTTATTATTGCGAGCGAGATTATAGATGTGAAAGCTGGTTAATATAGGTTC
>JAQVJP010000117.1:0-1675 GCA_028695145.1 Eubacteriales bacterium | reverse complement strand
ACATTAACTTTCATCATTCTTGCGTTATAGTCGGGCTTAACAGATACCATACTGGCACAGTGAATAACAATAATCTCACACGCTTCAGAAACCGCGAAAAAAGCTTCAAGTGACTTGCGGTCACACAGATCACCCTCACATACATCAACGGCCTTCGGAACATATTGTCTTGCCGGGTCATGTGGTAGTACCAATGTGCGAACCTTCTCACCACGCCTGAGAAGCTCGCCGCAAACATGGCTGCCCAAAAATCCGGCACCACCTGTTACAAGATAAAGTTTGTTTTTCGTCGTATTCATAATAGATTTATCTCCTTTGTATTTTTGTCGAAATTAAAATGGAAAACGAGAATCAGGAGATAAATAAGAATCGCTTAAAGTAGATTAACCAATTTTCGCAAAACATATCAATCTTTTTGTTTTTCGTCGTATTCATAAAAAATAACCTCCTGTATTCTGATGGACTAAGAATACAAGAGGCATATTTAAGAAATAATTCGAAGATGTTTGAGTTTTGTTAAAAAGCCTATGTGAAAAATTACTTAGATTCTCTCGATCAACAGATAGCCGGCACCACCGATAACGCCGCTGCCAAGCATTACTAATATCGGGCTTGCTTTATATTTTCTTAGAATTAGAAGTCCCGCGATGAAAATCACAGCGGCCAGGAAATCAATTGAGGCAAAATTCCAAGTGAAGCCATCATGACCAAATAGGCTTAATATTAAAATTGACATGCCGGCTGACAGTATCAGCGCGACTACTGTAGGTCTTAATCCGCCAAGAAATCCTTTGATTACGGCCATTTCACTGTATTTACTATAAAGCCAGGCGAGACTGAGTACAATAATACAAGAGGGTAAAATGCAGCCAAGTGTCGCTACGAGAGCCCCACCGAAGCCGCCTATCTGTGTACCGACAAAAGTAGCTGAGTTGATCGCTATAGGACCTGGTGTCATTTCTGAGATAGTAATTAAATCGGTAAATTGTTGCAATGACAACCAGCCATGTTTGTCAACAACTTGATTTTGAATCAACGGCATAACCGCCAGGCCACCACCGAAACCAAATAAACCAATCTGGAAGAAGCTCCAGAATAATTGCAAATACAACATATCAGATATGCTCCTTCCCGGTTTTGCTATCATAAACACTTGCAAGCGCACCAAGTGTGGCGCAAAACAAAATAATATAGACAATATTTACTTTAATAATAAAATATGCGGCAAAAGCACCTACCATTATGAATATTGGTAGTATTTTTTTCTTCTTAATAATTTTACCTCCCATAGTTATAACAACGTCGAAGATAACAGCGCAGACACCTGCCATCATGCCCTTCAGGACGGCGCTGACAATGACATTGTCGCGGAAGGCTTCATAAACCAGAGAAATAAGTGATAGGAGAACTAGTGGCGGTAAAATCGTTCCGATTATTGAGACCAATGCACCAATTGGTCCCATAAGCCGCCAGCCAAGCAAAATTGACGCGTTAACAGCGATTGCCCCAGGAGTCGACTGAGCGATCGCGGCAATGTCGAGCATCTCTTCTTCTTCTAACCAACCCAGCTCATCAACAAATCTCTTTTTCATTAGAGAAATTATGACAAAACCTCCACCAAAGGTAAAAGCACTGAGTAGGAAGGTGGCTCTAAAAAGTTTAAAATAATTGGCCG
>JAQVJP010000116.1 GCA_028695145.1 Eubacteriales bacterium | reverse complement strand
GCGGTTCTGATAGAAAAACCCAAATTGGTAGAAGCTCCAGGCTGACCACCAATCACACTGAATGAAACACTGAATATATTCCCACCTGTAACGCCACTTGTCCCTCCACCATCATCCAGATAGAGGAACTGAACACGTCCCGTACCAGCGACAATATCAAGCTCACTGCCGGAAACACTACCGGCAGCCGCAGCACTCTTAAACTGCAAAACCCCTGGATCATAAGTCACATCAAGATCAAAAGTAGCAATCATACTATCGGCAGTGACTCTACCTGTAATAGTCACTGTATCGCCAACACGTACTGTCCCGGACGAAGTCGCAAGCGAAAAGCCGGCACTACCAGCAGCTTGAACAAAAATACCATTAAACATAAAAACTATGAACGCAAGTAAAACAACGGTAGCTTTTTTCAATACAACCTGCTTCGCAGATTCTCCGGTACTGCTCAATTGGATACGAATATCATTTTTTCGCTCATATTATCCCCATATTTCAATAAATTTGTGTTCATTTTATTTCTATCTGCCCAAGCAGATGTCGCTTCATCTGCAGCAGATCAAGCGCTGAAACAGTTTCCTGTCCACTGATTCGTCCGGCCTCCTGAGCCGATGACACAAGCTTCCCCCGACCAAGCAGATGCTGTTTGACTTGAAGTAAATCAAGCGCTGTTATCTGACCATCACCGTTGATATCACCTCGAACAACAATCTCTCTCTCATCAATCACGCTACCGTCATACAACTGCAGACGCATACCTGTCGCTACCTTCGCACTGCCCTCAGTTACCAACTTATTATCCCATGTATAAACACGTAATAAACCAGTCGGATTAATAAACTGTTCTGTCAAATGAGTTATCGTCGAACCGGCAGCAAGACCATACAAGTATTGGTTTTGAACATCATAACTTATTGTTGCCTGCCCGGATGTCGTTAACCTGATAATCGCGAACTGCGCGTTAACAGTAATATTTTTGCTAATTTTCGAAAAATCAGTATCCCAGCCGGAGAAGCTAAAGCCAGTTCTACCCGGAACTGTCGGCGCGGTCGCCTTCTGACCATATTTTACACGCTCCGTTTTCAGAACCATTCCATCCCAATTTTTAAAAACGACATCGTAAGAATTAATTGCATACTCAGCCTTAACTGTGAGACCTGCCGTAATATTCGAAAATGAAGAATCCCAACCGGCAAAAGTATACCCCTCTCTAACCGGCAGCTCCGGCTCATTAGCGGCACTGCCATGTTCGACAGTTTGGGAACTGATAAGTCTGCCATCCCAATCAACGAAATTTACAGTATATGTGATCGGTTCATAAATCGGCCAGATTGATAGCGGGCCGCTGATATTTGAAAAATCCTGATCCCAGCCAACAAACTTATAACCGGCACGCGATGGTACTGCAGGAGCCTGAGCGGATGAGCCAAGCGCTGCGTCCTGTCTGGATAAAATCGTATTGTCCCAGCTGCGAAATATAACCGGATAGAGCATATCTGAAGTGCCAATTAGTCCGGCAAAACTCAACGCATCATAAGCATTCACCAGACCTCCGCTGCTAATAATACTACTCAAATTATCCATCGGTACAGTCCCGGATACAATAAGATCTTTGATAACATCTGGTTTAAGTGCAGGATACTCCGACATTATCAGTGCTGCTATCGCGCTGACATACGGGGCAGCCATTGAAGTCCCGCTGGCATATGCATACTCATTTCCTGGCCAGGTACTCAGTATTTCATGTCCGGGAGCAGCGACATGGACATATCTGGCACCATAATTCGAAAAATAAGCCAGATTACCTATACGATCTATCGCGGCCACTGAGACTAAATTTGGCAGATCATAACCAGAAGGATATTCTCTGTTAGAAGAAATATCTACATCGACTCCTTCATTACCGGCAGCAGCTGCAAACAACATCCCGCTCTCGCCAATAACATCTCGTAACGTCTTATCATAATTCATTGTGCCCCAGGAAGCGTTAACTATGTCCGCACCCATTAAACGAGCATATTCAATAGCTTGGATAGCTAAACCTGTATTTCCCCTGACAGAACCTGTTTCAACATCATCGTAAGCCATGAAATTGAGCGGCATTATGCGAACGTCTGGCGCAAGACCACTGACGCCTATAGCGTTATTCTGCTCAGCCGCGATGATTCCAGCTATATGTGTACCATGAAAATGAGGCAGATAATCATCGGAATCTACAGAAATCTTTTTATAGAAATCCCAGCCATGAATGTCATCAACATATCCATTGCCATCATCATCAATCCCGTTCAAGACTTCGCCTTCATTCACCCACAACTGATTAATTAGATCCTCATGCTTCACATCTACACCTGAATCAATCACTGCTACAACGACAGATCCCGAACCTGTCGTAAGAGACCAGGCATCAGGAGCATCGACATCCGCACCAATAAGCCCCCCGTACTGTCCGCTGTTCTGAAGAGCCCATTGATAATCAAAATATAGGTCATTGACACTAATATCAGTCGGTTCATAAATATAATTAGGCTGGGCATGCTCAACCTGGGGAAACCGGCTAATAGCAGTTATGGAATCAGCTAAGGCAATCTCCGGAGGCACATGCAGCAAATAAATATTTCTGGTCAACTTCTCATAATAGCTAACATCCATCTGCCGAACAATTTCAAGTAATTCTGTCAATCCTGATTCGTCAATAAATGTAACAAGTATTTGGTAATCTCCTTCTGCGGAAATTGAGCATTTCTTATCTTCAGCTAAGATTACTTGATCTTGGGAAATTTGCGGCTCAGCAATTACAGACGTATTTCTTGACAACATAACCGCCAGAGTTAATACAATTACCAAGTATTTCTTAATCACAACAGCACCACCACATCAAACTGCAACAAACAAAAAAATCTCTTATGTTGTGATAACAAAATAGCACAATTTGTCATCAACGTGCATAAAAGATTTTTAACCTGCTATAATATGTTACAGATAAGGAGGTCAGAAATATGTTTTGTACTAACTGCGGAAATAAATTGTCAGATGACGCACGCTTCTGTACCAATTGCGGACAAGCGGTCAATTTGGTTGAGCCAGGAACAAGTCCAGTCAACACTCAGCCACAATACCAGCAAAACCAATTCCAGCAAAACCAATTCCAGCAACCGTTAAACCAACCAGAAACAGCAAGAATGGTTCTGCAAACTCAACGCAAGTATTCTATGATGAAAATGACAGCATGCTACATAGTTTTTATGCAGGATCGCCTTGTACTGGCGCATCTTTCCAAGGAACTACAAAAACGAGAGAGCGACAGAATGTCTCAAGAGATAAAGGCCAGCGGCAAAGGTTTCTTCAAAGGCAGTGCCGCTATGATGAGTTTCTGGGCAGATTACTATAAAAAATATTACAACATGTCTTCACAACAAATTCTGGCGGAAGATCCAGAAAACATCGTTATACATTACAGCTCAATATCTCAACTTCTATTTCACGCATACTATACTGATATGTCCAGTGATGGGTCACAACAATCAACAGGCGGTAAGCTTAATATTTCTTTGGCAGGCGGCGAAACAATTAAGTTTACGCATACTATCGGCAGCGACAGAAGCGTCAGAGATACACTTACTGAACTTCTTGGTGCCAGATTGAAATACAAGCGTTAACAATTAGCCTTTTACAGCTCCAACAGCTATACCCTTAACAAACCAGCGTTGGAAAATAGGATATAGCAATAGTACCGGTAAAATACCAACTACAGCAATTGCCATGCGAATGGTAACAGAAGGAATGCTCGAGGCGTCAACTTGTGTACCAAGATCGTTCTGCTGCAGAAATTTGACATTCTCATTCATATTTTGCAGCAGCGTCTGTATACTTTGAAGTTTGCTGTTCGCTGACAGATAATAAACACCGTTCATCCAGTCATTCCAATAAATCAGCGCTGAAGTCAGACCAACAGTTGCGATCATTGGCATGGATAGCGGAATAATTATCTTGCCAAAAAGAGTTATTTCTTTGGCACCATCTATCTGGGCAGCCTCGACCAGAGCGGGCGGAATTACAAACTCAAAATAATTACGCAGCATCATGATGCTGTAGCCATTCATAAGCAAGTTTGGAATTAACAAACCAAATATAGTGTTCTTAATATTGAAAACCTGTGTATATATAATATAGGTAGCTGTTAAGCCGCCATTAAAAAGCATGGTAAAAGTTATAAAAAACAAAATAATTCTTCTACCCGGCAAATCGCGCTTGCTAAGTGTATAACCGATCATTGAAGCCATTGTGATACCAGCGACTGTACCAACAACTGTAACAGTCATCGAAACAAGATAACTACGGCCGATGACGCCCCATTGGCGCAATATATATCCATATGCGTCCAGCGACCAGCCTTCAGGAACATAGGAGTACCCGTTTCTAATGGCGGCAGCCTCGTCTGTAAACGATGCGATTATTAGCAGTACAAATGGAGCAAGAGCCAGAATAGAAAGTATGATCATGCAAACGTGGCCAACAAATGCCCATCTCTTATCTTCAAGTGTTCTCATTCAATCAAACTCCCCTGTTAAAACAAAGCATCTTCTTTGCTTATTTTGCGTATAGTCATATTTGCCAGTAATATCAGAATAAATCCAACAAGTGACTGGAAAACACCGGTTGCTGTAGATTTTGTAATATCACCTATTTTCATAAGTGCCCTGAACGAATATGTATCAATAGTGGTCGTTACATTGTATAACTGGCCTGACCCCATCGGTATCTGATAAAAAAGACCGAAGTCAGAGTAAAACATACGTCCCAGAGCCAGTATAAACATCATGATCATAACCGGCTTAAGCATCGGTAGTGTTATTCGCCAAACTTTTTGCCATTTGCTGGCACCATCAAGAGTGGCCGCTTCATAATACTCATCATTGATGGTAATCAGACGGGCAGTGTACATCAGAATACTGTAGCCGATACCTTTCCACATGTGTATAAACAGAAGAATATACGGCCAATATTTTGGCTCAGCATACCAGGACACATCTTCCTTACCAAACGCCCTGAGCAATGTGTTGTTGATAAAACCATTCTCAGCGCTTAGGAAGGAAAATGCCAGATAGCTGACAACAACCATCGAAATGAAGTAGGGAATTAAGACACTTGATTGATATATTCTGCTTAATTTTTTGCTTTTGATCTCATTAAACAAAATGGCCATCGCCAAGCCCAAAACAGTTCCTACAACTATAAATAACAAATTATATAAAACTGTATTGCGAATCATTATAAAGGCATCTCTTGTAGAAAATAGAAACTCGAAATTTTTCAAGCCGACAAAATCACCACGGAATACGCCTTTGCTGTAGTCGAGTTTTCTGAACGCGATCTGCATACCAAATAGTGGCATGTAGTTATTAATGAAGATATATATCATGGCCGGCAAAGCCATCAAATAGAGACCAAGATACTTCTTAAGCTTACGCTTCTTTTTCTTTTTAGCCGCCAGGCTTATGCTTTTGCCGGTGTTTTTTGTTGCTTGCATCAAGCCAAACCCTCCCTGTTTTCGAGAAAAAGCACAGCTGAGCTGCAGAACTCAGCTGTGCCCGTCAAGATTCAATAATCTATTTATTCCTGCAGTTCTACCCAAGCATCAAGCTGACGTTGCAGCTCATCAAGGAACTTCTGCAAACCGGCTTCTTCAAGCCGTTCAATATATTTGGGAATTTCTGTTTCCGGATCAACTACGCCGTTACCAATTGACGCGCCAAACTCATCATTGACCGCATCAAGATTGGACTTTTCTGTCGCGACAGGAGAAATATCGAAGGTGAAACCAAACGCCGGTGAAACCTCAACAATGTTTTCGTTCCACTCTTTTTCCTTTTCAAAATATTCTTCAACAGTAAACCCGGAAGAAGCGACCGCGTCAGCTCTAACATTGATTTTTCCGTAGTCGCCAAGCAGATACCAGTTATTCTGCCAGCCGGCTGTATTAATTAGATTCACCGATTGATCATCATTAACCTCGTAATGAGTACCCTCAATACCATAGCGGAAAATGTTGTAACATCCTTAGAAACATAACCGGCCTCATACCACCTACGGGCAATTTTCGCAGCCTCCATATAGCTTTCTGATTTCACAGTACTAACAGCCTTAAGACTGCCATCATCTGCTACCTCAAGTTTCGCCGGCACGGTACCAAGGCCATCCAGCTTGCCCATTAATATAGTCGCGAGGTTAGAACCTGTTTGTTCCGGAGCAACTACAACCATATCAGGTTCATTTGCTTTTATTATCGCAAACGCTTCTTCGAGGTCAGCAATCGTCTTAATGGAATCGATATCTATATCGTACTTTTCGCACAATTCCACCGGTAAGCCAACACCATATCCGTTTGCCAGAACGTCCTTGTTCTGGGGAATGGCATATAGACGTCCGTTGAACCGGCCGGCTTCAAGTGTATCCCCAAGAACCTCTTTCATATCATTGCCCCATTCATAGACATAATCATCTATGGGCTGAATCATATTATTACCGGCAAAAGGTGCCAGATAACTTGAGCCAGGCATCAGCATCATCAGATCAACCTTCTCCTGTCCTGAAGCTTTGAGCGCGTAGATATTTGCCATGCTGAACAAACTTACAGCCTCAAATTTAACCTTGGCGTTGATTTCTTTGAGAGTGATTTCGTTAATCGCTTCTTCAATCAACGGCAGATCAGGCTGTGCCTCACTGAGAACCGGATAACAAACAACAAGTGTATATGGCTCTTCATCGAAGTTAATAGCACTGTTTTCGCTTTGACTTGTCGGCTCTGTACTCTCGCCAGCTTCTCCGGTGCTGCTTTCTTGAACTGTTGTCGTGGTAGTTGTAGATTCAGAGTTTCCGCCGCAGGCGGAGAGGATTCCACAAGCCATGGCCACAACCATCACTAAACTTACAATTTTCTTCATTGCATTTCCCTCCAGAAATAAATTACGGTTCAACCGCAATTTCATTCTATTATCTCAGCCTGTAGAGCAATTACACATTTACCGACTCTTATTTTCCCTTTTCCGACTTGTCAGCATTAATAGAGAAATCGTATTGCGGATTAATAACTGCCTCACGCTTATACTCACTTGGTGTCAGCCCACAAATCCTGGCAAAAGCCCTGGTAAAGCTGGTGTAATTAAGATAGCCGATATCAGCAGCGATTTCACTTAATGACATAGAAGAATTTTGCATCTGCCATTTCGCCTTATTAATCTTCATCTGCAGAACAAACTGATTCAGGGAATATCCAGTTTCCCGCTTAAACAGCCTGTTCAAATAATCCGGATTTAAACTAACGTACGAAGCAATCTCTTCAACATGAAGCTCACGATCAAGATGTTCCCTGATGTAGTGCTTA
>JAQVJP010000020.1:12509-31834 GCA_028695145.1 Eubacteriales bacterium | reverse complement strand
TTACGTTCCGCTTCTGAAAGGATTATTGGTTCTGCTTTTCTCATGAATACATCCCCCTGTAATGGTCTGTATTCATTGTAATCCTTATAAAATTATTTGTATATCTATTTCAAGAACGGTGTACTAGCAAGAAGTGTTGGAACAACGGATACAAACACGAAAAGCATGGTCAGAAGCGAACGAATGCTGATTCGTTTCTGACCATGCCGTGTCAGCAGATTCCACATCTGCGTGAAGATGTTTTTAAAATACTCTATCAGCCTTGACACCTGAACTTCATCACATTCCAGGACATCGCCGGTATCGCAAGTTCAAAACTTGAACCGCCATCAGCTGCTGCCACAGCAAGCTCTTCCGGGACAACCTTGAACGGCTCCTCAAAGGTATTTTTAGCATATATGTCGTCATGACGCAAGATTGAACGTGATATCATCTCAACATTGCCGAATGATCTTAGATCAACATTAAGCTGATGAGCTTCCGTCTGATCAACATTGACTACAAACAGAACAATTTCCCCTGATTCTTCATCATAAGAAGCCGCTGACTGCAAAGTCTTCGCTGTACCATACCGCTCTGACTCAAATGTATCACAATGTGTCAGCAACTGCAGCGCCCGGCCTTTTGCCAGGTTAGAAACATCACGGAAAGGATAGAAAGTCGTCTGCCTGAGAGCTCCGCCGCCCTTTTGAGTCATTATTGGGGCGATAACATTTACAAGTTGAGCAAGGCAGGCCATTTTTACCCTATCTGAGTGATTGACCAAAGTACACATCATGGAACCAAATACTAACGCGTCAAGCATAGAGTATTGATCTTCAATCAGAGTAGGAGCTATCTCATAACCATGATCCTTCTGATCTTTCTGATACCATACATTCCACTCATCAAAAGACAGCATCAATTGCTTTTTAGTACGATTTTTTGCTTTTACATAATCGCATATTGAAGTTATCGTCTTGATAAATTCTGACATGTCAGTTGACGAAGCAAGAAAATCATTAAGATTTCCTTCATTTTCGTAATATCTGTGAAGTGACAGATACTCTACATCATTATAAACATGCTCGAGAACAATTCTGTCCCACTCAGGATATGTTTTTTGTAGAGTCGTCGAACTGCCGCAGGCAACCAGTTCAACAGATGGGTCAACCCATTTAAGAATTTTCGCGGTTTGACGAGCTTTGCGGCCATAAGACTCAGCGTCAAGCTGACAGGTCTGCCAGTCACCGTCCATCTCATTGCCGATGCACCATACTTTTATGTCATGTGGCTGATCATATCCATGCTGCTTACGCAGATCACTCCAGCTAGTACCACCGGGGAAATTACAATACTCGATCATGTAACCGGCATCCTGTTCTGAACCTGTTCCCATATTAACAGCAGCCATTACTTGACTTCCGGCCTTCCTGCACCAATCAGAAAACTCATTGATGCCAACCTGATTTGTTTCAATTGATTTCCAAGCATAATCAAGTCTTACCGGACGTTTATCCTTAGGGCCGATACCGTCAGTCCAGTTATACCCAGATACGAAATTACCACCGGGGTAGCGCACAATCGGCACGTGTAACTCTTTTACAAGATCTATAACATCCTGGCGAAAGCCCTGCTCATCGGCTGTTGGGTGGTCAGGCTCATAGATACCTGAATAGACAGCTCTACCAAGATGCTCAACAAATGAACCAAAGAGTCGTTCATCAATATCTGCGATCTGATAATCCTTGTCAACAATTATTCTTGATTTTTTCATTTCACACCTCTTTCGGACATGCAGCCTATACTTATATCCCTATTAACCTTTTACTGAACCAGCCGTCATACCAGCTATAAATGATTTCTGATTGAAAAGGAAAACTATCATTATAGGGAGTACTGCCAGCACCGCGCCTGACATAAGCATATCATAGTTATTACCGTATGGAGTCAACATAGTCTGCAGACCAACAGGGAGCGTAAGCATAACATTCTCACGCATGACAATCAAAGGCCAGACAAAAGAATTCCAGCTGCCCATAGCAAGCAATATAGTCATAGCACCATAAGCCGGTTTCATCAGCGGCATCATGATTTTGAAGAATATGCCATACTCAGTACATCCGTCGATTCGACCAGCTTCCATCAGTTCCTTAGGCATACCAATCGCGTATTGTCTGAAGAAAAATATTCCGGTCATCGAAACAAGAAATGGTAAAAACGCTCCATGATAAGTATTGAACATTTTTAAAGCTATTGACAGTTTATATAATGGGAGAAGCAGTATTTCAACAGGAACCATCATAACAACAAGAACAAGAATGAATGTTAAATTTCTGCCTCTAAATTTATAGAGCGCAAGCGCGTAGCCAACCATAGAACTTAGAAGCAAGCCACCACCTGTCTGCAGCGCAGTAATGATTATGCTGTTCTTGTACCAATGAAGATAGACACCTTCACGTTGCGTAAACAGATAGCCATAATTGGTTAAACTGAAGTTCTCGAAGTCAAGTCGGAGATTCAGACCATTTTGAATCATTTCTACACCCGGTTTAAATGAAGATAGTGTTAGAAATACAAATGGCATCAAAGCAATCAAGGATAGAATTGAGAAGAATATGATAATCGAGGCAGTGATCAAATTAGTTTTTGTTTTACTTTGTACAGCCATGATTATGCCTCCTTCCTGAACGCGCCTGTGATTAAGAGTTGTATAACGTTAATAGTGAGAACCATACCAAGAAGCACCAATCCAGCTGCCGAAGCAAGACCGAAGTTGTTCTGATTGAGCCCTTGATTGTAGATGAAACCAACAAGCGTTGTACCAATGTCGCCTGGACTTCTGGCACCGTTAAACAAGGTAAAAGATTCAGCGAACATGGCGAATCCGCCGTAAACACTTATTGTCAGAACATAAATAATTGTCGGCTTAACAGATGGAACAGTTATATTAAGAAATTTCTGAATTGAATTTGCACCATCAATTTCCGCAGACTCATATATCTCCGCCGGAATACTCTTAAGTGCGGACATATAATAAATAAGGTTTACACCCATCCATTTCCACGTACAAAATAGCACAAGAACTATCATAGCGCCTGTCTTGGTATAGAGAAATCTATATGGCTCACCACCAAGAGAAACAATGATTGAATTAATAAGAGCTGTCGGTTGCTCAGCAAAAGCAAATTTAAAGAACAAGCCAGCCATAACAACAGATGTCAACGCTGGCATGAAGAGCGCTGATTTATAGATATTACCACCTTTTGTCAGATGCGAGTTTAAGATATTTGCCAGCACCAGTGGTATTGGAATCAAGATTAGTATTGTCCAAAAAGTGTATCTTGCTGTTACACTAAGAGCATTAAAAAATTGTCTGTTAAAGAGATTTCTATAGTTTTTCAGACCGATAAATTCTATTGTATCGAAGCCTTTGATACTTTGCATACTCATCTCAACAGTAGAGATGATCGGGTACAGAAAGAAGATTAAAAATGACAGTATAAACGGCAGAATAAACACATAGGGAAAAACGCCGCGTGCTGTCAGTATGCCTTTTATCGTTTTGGGACGCAAAGTCTTATTTGCGGCAGACATGAGCAGCTCCTCCTTGCATATTAATGTGGAATCCGATAAATAATCTAATAATTAGAAGAGCTTCAGCGAAAAGTATTCGCTGAAGCTCTTCGCGTTTTCAGGACATTATTTCAGCATTCTAATCCTGGTTATTCGTATTAGTATTAAATCAGCTCATAGCTCTGATTTCTTCAGCAGCCTCTGTGAGTGCCTCAGCGGGAGTCTGACTGTTCTCTTCAAGAACTCTGAACATTACATTTTTCTGTACTGTTGAAACAGCGTTAGGGAAACGATCGTCTGTAACAACAATCTTACCGATGCTGTCAGCTGTATCAAGCATTACATCAAACAGGTTATCACCGAAGTATTCAGTATATTTGTTCGGCTCTGTCATCTGAGGATCGTCATAGAGATCTTTTCTTAGCGGATCGAAACCAAGTACTGACCAGGTCTTGATCGCGCCTTCTTTTGAAATCTTGGAGAAGAACAGGAAGTCTTTTGCAAGATCAGGGTTTTCGCACTGAATAGTTACAGAAGTACCTGTACCACCCATACCGGCTGAGTTAGCTCCGCCTTCTTCCCATACGGGCATCGGACGTACTGCCATTTTTCCAGCCAGATCAGGCATATAATCAGTGAAGCGGCCAAGATACCATAAAGGCATGGTGATTGAAGCGACTTCACCCTCATTGAAATAAGCCCAGAACTCTTCAGCATGGAAGAAACCGCCGGGAGCTTTTACCGCGATTTCGTCCTGATACAGACGGTCATGCAACCACTGAAGCACTTCAACATTGGTATCGTTATCGATGATAACGTCACCTGTATCTGTGAAGAAGTCGGAACCTTTCTGAACCAGCAGCGGATAATATGACCAATGCTCTGTTGTCTCTACAGCCATCATGTATTTGCCGGTCTCAGCTTTCACTTTTTTACCAGCTTCTACGTAGTCATCCCATGTATTAATAGCATCGATATCAACGCCGGCAGCTTCCATTATTTCTGTATTGTAATAAGTAGCTGTAGCGCCAACATGATAATCAATACCATAGTACTGGCCATCTTTTGCGTAATTCTCAAAACGACCCATGATCAGGTTTTCTTTCTCCGGATCGATAACATCGTTAAGAGATACCAGCGGAACAGTGTTACCCATCAGGAAGTTAGCGTATTTACTGATCTCAATATCAGCCAGATCCGGAGCACCGGTACCTGTCTGTAGTGCGATCTGAAGTTTGCTGTGAAGTTCGTCATAAGAATAAACTTCAACAGTAAGATTGATTGCTCTGTCAGGATTCTGTTCATTCCAGCTCTCGACTGCGTCGATCATAAACTGGTTGTGCAGTTCCTGGAAGGTCCAGAAGCTGAGATCAGTAGCTGTCTCGGAACCAGAGTCAACGGTAGTTGGCTCAGCCGCTTCAGTCGTGGTAGTTGTGGTGTCACCACTGGGGGCTTGTGTTGTTTCTCCACCACCACAGGCGGCAAGAGAGAGAACAAGTGTTGCCATTAGAATTAAGGCAAGCAGTTTCTTCATTGAAAATTCCTCCTTTAGTCATGTGTTTTAGATAAACTGAACATTCATCTGTGAACACATTGTAACTTGACTGTGCAATTCACAGCATTATAACTTGTTGCACTTTCATTGCATAATATTTAACCTGTATGTACAACCTGAACAAGAGATAATTCCTATTAAGGTTGGTTTTTCAAGCTTAAACAGTTAAAATAGATGCAAATATATTACTCTCAGGTTGATATACAGCCTGAAGATGTTAGAAGCAGGAGCATAATTATGATCGAATCAATTGATGGAAATGTTTTATTTGCCTTCGGTCTTACTTTATTTGCTGGTTTAAGTACCGGTATAGGCAGCGCTATAGCTTTTTTTGCTAAGAGAACCAACACCAGATTCCTCTCTATTAGTCTTGGCTTCTCAGCAGGAGTTATGATATATGTATCAATGATCGAAATATTTGTCAAAGCCAATGACAGTTTGATCTCATCACTGGGCAAGAATACAGGGTCATGGGTTACCGTTATCTCATTCTTCGGCGGAATGCTGCTGATCGCGCTCATAGATAAGTTCATTCCAAGTGAAGAAAACCCACATGAAATGTACCGTATTGAAGATATGAAACCTGAAAACTGCTATGTTCTCGAGGATGGTACGCAGGTTTGCAAACTTGATAATCAGGAAATCAGTTTCAAACCTGGGCAAACAACAGTCATGTCAGAATCTGCTGCTTCACTCAGACAGAGCATAAGCGAAGAAAACACCGACACACTTGGCAGCAGTACACATCATCAGCACAAGCTGATGCGCATGGGTTTATTCACAGCTTTGGCAGTAGGTATACATAATTTCCCAGAAGGATTGGCAACCTTCATTTCCGCGTTGCAGGATCCGGGAATAGCAATACCTATCGCCATTGCTATTGCCATCCATAATATCCCTGAAGGTATTGCCGTTTCTGTTCCTGTCTATTTCGCGACAGGCAGCAAGGGAAAAGCCTTCCGCTTAAGTTTTCTCTCCGGCCTTTCGGAACCGGTTGGTGCTTTGGTTGGCTATCTAATATTAATGCCCTTTATCAACGATACGCTTCTTGGCATAATATTTGCTGCTGTGGCAGGAATTATGGTATTCATTTCTGTTGATGAATTGCTGCCCTCTGCCCGAGAATACGGCGAGCCACATTTATCAATCTACGGAATGGTATCAGGAATGGCTGTTATGGCAGTAAGTCTCTTGCTGCTCACATAATAATTGGTTCGCGTCATACAGCTGTTATCTCTGAAAAGAGCTGCATCTATTTTAGATGCAGCTCTTCTTGTCTTGCTACTTCAAGCTCAGTGCGTAAATCTATTATTGTTTTGAAAACCTGATAGATAATAACTGCAATCACAACTCCGGAAGCGTCAACAAGGAAATCCTTCAGCTCACCAGCTCGTCCTGGTACAAATACCTGATGCAGCTCATCTGATATGGCATATAATAAACTGACAATAACACTGAGCGAAGCGTTACGAAGATCTTTTACCTGTATTTTCTCAAAAGCATAACTCACAAGCAGTCCTAATACGAAAAAAACGAAGGCATGTGCAGCAATTCGGATAGCAGATTCAAACATTTCAAGGTTGTGGTCAGTTAAGTCGCCGCCAAACAATCTTAATATCCCAGCGGCAAACTGGCCACTCATGCCGGATGATGCTTCACTATCCTGATGTGAAAACAAAAAAATCACACCCATCCACAGTATTACCATAATCCAGGCAAATATAGCAGCAAAAGGATACCGCTTAACCTCATTATTCTCCAGATACATTTTTAGCTCCTTTTTACAGGCATTTCCGGTTGATCAGTCATTGGTTCAATTAAAGCAAGTTCTTCGAGTTTTTTTCTGACTAATCCTATATCATGCCACAGGTGTATCCGCTGAGTGTTGTTGCGCAGAATATAAGCCGGATGGAATGTCGGCATAATGAAATAACCATTCTTCTCAATCCAGTTTCCTCTAATTTTTGTAATGGCATCCTGACTATTGGTAAAATATTTATAAGCGGTAGCTCCCAGAAGTATGATAACCTTAGGTTTCACCAGACTAAATTGAGCAGCCAGCAGCTTTTTGCAAATTTTTGCCTCCTCAGGTGTTGGTACACGATTCTGCGGTGGTCTGCATTTAACGATATTACAAATATGATAGGTTTCCGGTCCCAAACCGTATGCCGTCAGCAGAAGATCAAGCAGCTTGCCGGAAGCACCAACAAAAGGCAGCCCTTGAGCATCCTCTTCAGCGCCGGGTCCCTCACCAATAATCATCAGTGGCGCGTCAACCGCACCTTTGAAAACCACAACATTTGTTCGAGATTCATGAAGCGGACATAATGTACAGGCCTCACAAGCCGAAATAAACTTAGTCCATGTTTCCGGCAGTGTGTCCTTGTCTCGAGGATAAATGATACTCTTGTTTATGTTTGCTTCTTTATTTTCTGTCATGCCTGCCTCCATAAAAATAATCACCAACAAGCATTATAACAGAAAACAAGCATCAGATAGCAAGTGTAATGGTAAATTCGGATCCCTCACCAGGATTGCTGCGAACTTCTGCTTTGCCCTGATAGAGCTGTGCGATGTGCTTAACGATCGCAAGTCCCAGACCTGTACCACCGGCATCACGCGAATGGCTGCGGTCAACACGATAGAATCTTTCAAATATTCTCTCTTGATGTTCCTTGGCTATACCAGGGCCATCATCTCTGACCACAATCTTGATTTCATCCTCAGCAGTACGGCAGGCACTAATATAAACATGTCCGCCCTCATTATTATACTTGATCGCGTTTTCAGTCAAATTAAGCATAATCTGCTCAATCCTATTTCGAGACGCACTTACCAGCAGATCCCCCTCATCTTGTTCAACCGCGATTGAAACTCTCTTCTCAGATGCAATATCATCCAGCAGAACCGCTACATCATCAATTAGCTCATTCAAATCGAAGCGCTCAGAATCAACCGAAGAATTTTGTTGTTCAATTTCCGCAAGTATGAGGATATCATTAATTAGCTGATGAAGCCGTTCAGCCTCAATATCAATTATCTCAAGGAAACGATTAGCCACATCCGGTTTATTGACAGCACCATTTCTTAACGTCTCAACAAATCCTCTTATAGATGTAAGCGGTGTTCTCAGTTCATGAGTTACGTTAGCCACAAAATCGCTGCGCATTTTCTGCGCAAGCCTGGCCTGGCTGATATCGTGAAAAGTTATTATGGCACCGTCTTTGCTGCCAGCCCTGATCGGAGAAGCAATAACATGGTAGAACTTCTCGCCATCTTCAGATTTAATACGCAATTCTTCAGATACTGTAGTCGAAGTTTCCATCGCTTCCTCAGCAAGCTCTTCTGTAGCCTGGCTGTGAGTGATGAGCACAAGAGGATATACGGCTTGCTCAGGATCTATATTGCGGCCAAAAACATTTTTGGCATGCGCGTTCATAAAAGTCACTGCACATCGCTCGCCTACAGCTAAAACTGGATCTACAATTGAGTCAAGAATCGCGTCAAGCCTCGCCTTGCGATCAGCCAATTCCTCAAGAGTATTTTCCAATTTCTCAGCCATGCTGTTGTATGTAAGAGCAAGACTGGACATTTCATTCGAGTCATCGTCAGGTATAAGCACTCTGGCACTTAAATCACCATCTCTCATCGCAATCGCAGTCTCATGCAAATCTTTTAGCGGGCGAGTAATGTATTTGACCAAAATGAGACCGGTCAGAGCCAGCACAGCTATTACAAGAAGCAAAACTATTACAGATGTTCTTACCAGGCTATACAAAGCAGATTTATGAGCATTAAGCGGCATTGAGGTTCTGATAATTAATTCATCAGTTGGCAACGCCAGATAAAGCATATCCTGACCAATGGTATCACTTGATCTAATCGCGCTGCCTATCTCCCCTGTTCTTGCAGCATAAGCTATTTCCGGCCTGTCACTGTGATTATCCATACCTGCGGCATCTGCCTGATTATCGTAAGCTACAGTACCATCACGTTTTACAATTGTAATTCTTAAATCCGCGGTCGAGTTTGAAAAAACCGCTACAGAGGAATCAGCCGCTATCTTAACATCTGAACCTTCTGCTATATATTTCTCAGCTAATCTTGACATGGATTCAAGGTAACGATGAGCAGCCTGGTCATTATATTGACTTACAACATCAAAAGCGACAAAACCGGTAATCAGAACAGCTATAAAAGTGACCGCAGCCACGAGCAGATAGATTCTCTTAAGCATATAATCCTCCAGAAAGGCTGTTTAAATATGATAAATCAATCGTTTTTTTCGCAGAAACGATAACCTCTGCCGCGAACAGTCTCAATAAGCAGTGGATGAGCGTCATCCACCTCGAGTTTTCGTCTTAACTGCCTTATATGAACATCAACAGTTCTTGTCTCACCGCTGTATTCATATCCCCAGACATAGTTAAGAAGATCATCACGACTGTAAGCAACACCACGATGAATCATCAAAAACTTAAGCAGTTCATATTCACGGTGTGTCATCTCAATTTCTAGATCATCTTTGAAAACTCTATGTCTTATATCATCAATACGAATACCTTGAGCAGTGATCATCCCCGGGTGTGTAAGTATAGTATCATCAGAATTACCAGATAACTGGGTACTGGAATTAACAGGAACGCCACCGATAGAAGCCGGTCTGTCCTGCACTGAATGCAATTGCATATTCCTTCTATATAAAACCTGTACCCGCGCAAGAAATTCTCGCATACCAAAAGGTTTAGTCAGATAATCATCCGCGCCTGTCTCCAGTCCTTTTACTTTATCGCTCTCAGTGCCTCTTGCGGTCAACATAAGCACTGGGGTCAAAGCATAACGCTCATCACGCCTGAGTTTTGCGCAAATTTCAAATCCATCCATGCCCGGAAGCATAATATCAAGCACAAAAACTGCTACTTCAACATTCTGATCAACAAGATTCTTAAAAAGAGAAGCGCCATCCCTGAAACTTCTGACTTTATAGCCTTCATTCTGCAGATTGAACTCAACCAGCTCCGCAATTACAGAATCATCTTCTACCAATATAATTTCAGATTTCATTTAAGCTCTCCCGTTGTCCTGATAGTCTTCTCAATTAAGCTCATCCTTAAGACGTCCGTCAATGAAATAAACAACCCATTCCGCGACATTCTGAGCATGATCAGCGATTCTCTCAACATATTTGCAGACCAGCAGCATCTCAACAAGCTGTGGAACATTTTCACTGTCAACAGACATCATCCTGACAAGATATGTCTTTATCTTCAGGTATAGTTCATCCACTTTGTTATCCATATTTATAACGTCGGCCGCGATTTGTCTGTTATTACCAACATACGCGTCAAGAGCGCTGCGCAGCATAGTTCGTGCAAGTTTCGTTATTGTAACTATATCATAAGGAACGGGAATTCTCTCCGACATTTCTGTCATAGCAATAACTCTCTCAGAAATATCACTTGCATGATCAGCTATGCGTTCAAGATCGGTAATCAGCTTAAGAGTAGATGTTACATCTCGAAGATCACGTGCAACAGGCTGCTGTCGTGCGATAATTTCAACGCAGTGCCTATCAATTTTTCTTTCCATATCATCGACTATATCATCCTGATCAATAACAGCGGCAGCGCGTTCCGCGTCAAGTTCAATCAAAGCTGTCATTGCCTCTTCGATAGCAAGCTCAACTTGAGCGCCCATTCTAATAATCTCTTCATGCAGATGTTGCATATCTTTTTCAAAACTGGCACGTGTAACCATAATATTTACCCTCGCATTTTCATTTGATTTACATTAAAAGACAAAAAAGGCCGCTTTATTTCATCCAAAACGCCCTGATACATAAGCTTCAGTTTTTTCATGTTGTGGATTGTTAAACAAATCAGCAGTTGGAGCAGCCTCAAGAATCTCACCAAGCATGAAGAAGGCAGTATAATCACTAATTCTGGCTGCCTGCTGCATATTATGAGTAACTATCACTATGGTATATTTTTCTTTGAGTTCTATCATTAGCTCTTCGACTTTGAGCGTTGATAATGGGTCAAGAGCACTGGTTGATTCATCCATCAGAAGAATTTCAGGTTCTACGGCCAGAGCTCTGGCAATACATAAACGTTGCTGTTGTCCACCAGATAAGCCGTAAGCGTCCTTCTTAAGGCGATCTTTGATTTCGTCCCACAGAGCAGCTCGTTTCAAACTCTGTTCAACAATTCTATCAAGTTCACGTTTATGCTTAATTCCATGTATACGCGGACCATAGGCGATATTATCATAAATAGACATTGGCATCGGGTTTGGTTTTTGAAAAACCATCCCGACTTTTTTACGCAGAATATTAACATCCACGCTCTCAGCATAAATGTCTTCGTTATCAATATAAACTCCACCTTCAACACGAACACCGGGTATCAGATCATTCATTCTATTCAAAGTCTTGATATATGTCGATTTACCGCAGCCGGATGGTCCTATCAAAGCCGTAATTCTTTTGGCCGATATGTCAAGATTAACTGCTTTAAGCGCCTGAAAATCACCATAAAACAAACTAAGGTTCTCTGATCTTATTTGAATGTCAGAAATTGTATCTACAGACATTTACGAGCCTCATTTCCCATTTGATTACTATCTATATGAAATAATATCAAATCGAGATAATGCGCTTATTATTACAATGTAAAAACGAAGTTAAATGGCTCAGATTTCAAAATCAGGCTCTAAATAATGACAATTGTAATACCGTCATTCTGCCGTCCCCAATCAGGGTCTCTGCGCAGAGCCGGAGCCATACTAACAATATCACGTCCATTATTCTCAAACGGTCCGAAGTTGTCACCTGGGCAGAAGGCTTTGATCCTGTTCTCCCGAAGCTGTTCACGCAAATATTGCTGTGTAGCCGCCTTGATAGCCCCACCAGTACCGCCTGAACCATATCCATGAATTATTTTGATATGTTTGACACCACTTTTCTTAAGAGTAGATAACTCAAGACGCAGTTTGAACATCGCGTTTTCAACTTTGGGCAGTCCTTGCTCAAGATTTATTATTTTTGTTGCCATTTACGGGCCTCCTGCCTGTTTGTGAAACACATTGTTTGCGTTTTCGTAAAAATTATAATCGGTTTTAAGCCGTCACTTCTATTCTACCACTGTTCCGGCGCTCATGCTATAATGCCGACATGAGATTAGATAAATGCTTATCAAATTCAGGCCACGGATCACGTTCCGAAGTCAGACATCAGATAAAGAAGGGGCTTGTATCTCTGCAAGGCAGAGTCATAACAGACCCTGCTTATAATGTACGCGAGCAGGACTTCTCTCAACTCACAGTAGCAGGTAAGCCGGCTCAGATTAAACTAAACGTACATTTGATGATGCATAAGCCCCCTGGCCTTATAACTGCTATGGAGGATAAGAAGCTGCCAACAATCGCTGAAATAATTCCAGCAAAATGGTTAAATAGCGGTCTTTTCCCTGTAGGGAGACTCGACCGTGACACGACTGGTCTGTTAATTCTAACCAATGACGGTATCTTATGCCATCGATTAATCAGTCCTCGTTGGGATATTTGGAAAACATATCAGGTGGAAATTGATGGGCAAGTATTCTCTGCTGCTGACAAAACTGTTTTCCAGGATGGTATTGTACTTGAGGACGGATTAAAATGCATGCCGGCCAATCTTGATATACTTACTGCAAACCAAGCTAATCTAAGTATCCAGGAAGGAAAATTCCATCAGGTAAAAAGAATGATGCAAGCCACCGGCAGAAGAGTCACAAAACTTCATCGGCTCAGCTTCGGTCCACTTACACTTGATGAGGGGCTGCTGCCTGGTGATTGTCGTGAATTAACAAAAAGAGAGATAGAAATACTGTATGCGGCAGCTCAACTCGAACCTAAATTTTAATCAGCCCTGTTGATGCTCCGCGGCCATAATCTCGGCCTTCTCACCAAGCTCAGCATAGTCTCTGATCATGCTCGCGATCATCTCGCCAGCAAGTTCAGAATCTCGGCTTTTAAAACCAATTGAGATTATCTGACCGTCGCCAAACCATATATCCATGCCTTCAAAAATATCAAGCCCTGAGATATCAAGTCCATACATAACACTTTCACCGGTGAGTATATTTGTGCTGCCATCAGTATTATCTGACTCATTACTCTCGGAGTTATCATCTGAGCTATCAGTTGTTTCCTCATCAAGCACAGCATAAACAGGTTTAACTTCAGCCAGTATTTCCGGCGGCAGATCTGCAAGAGACTCATACAGCTCAGCCATATCTACAAAAACACCTTGGGGGGCATACCTGTCAAAAGCTGCCTGGGACGACATGAAAATATCTATTTCATCAGAAAACAACAGAGTTACCAATTTCATGTTATAGGCATATTGCGACTGAGGATCAAACTGAGGTGTAAGGGCTGATGATTCCTGAGATTCCGCACTCATGTCTAAGCTTGACGGATCTACTTCAGACTCATCCGGATTGAACGCAGCGTTACTAAAATCAATTGGCAAGTAGTGAATATCCGGATTTGTGATTTTTTCATCGGAATTATCCTGCAGATAATCCGTCATGGTATCGACAGCGCTGCCACCGTCGGAAAAACTGCCCATTATGACAACTGAGAAATCAGATGGCTTATTCGTTGCTATAGAAACTATAAAATATATTACAACAACTATCGCAACTACAATAGCAAGTAACGGCCAACGTCCATAATGCCAGACTGTTTGCCACTGCTTGAGAGATTTGCCAGCAACTACACGTTCCAGTTTGGGATTGATCGGTTCAGGCTCGACATAACGCCCCGTCAGAATATTATATGCCATAGCTATTTTATCCAGATGATCTCTGGCTTCATCGCTGTCAATACTCCGGTACTTTTTGACCTGAATTGTATACTTATTTTCTATATCCCACGTCGATGCCGAAGCATCAAGCTCTAATATCGCAAGACATTCCTCTCTTGTAAGCAAAATACCACCTCATGTTTAACCATAAAATTGGGCAGGCTTAAGGCCTGCCCGATATCGTATTTTAACATATATTTGTGGCAAAAAAGTGTACAACTATACTTCTCTTTTAATCCACCGGTTTCATCGTCGGGAACAGAAGCACATCTCTTATGGAGAAAGAATCAGTCAGCAACATGATCAGTCTGTCGATACCAATTCCAAGACCACCCGTCGGCGGCAGACCATATTCCAGAGCCTTGCAGAAATCTTCATCCATGAGATTAGCTTCGTCATCACCAGCCTCACGTTTTTTAAGCTGCATAGCGAAACGCTCACGCTGATCTACCGGGTCATTAAGCTCAGAATACGCGTTCGCGTGTTCTCTGCCGTTAATAAACAACTCGAAACGTTCCGTCAATTCAGGTTGCCCGGGTTTCTTCTTGGTCAGAGGAGAAATCTCCAAAGGATAGTCATAAATAAAAGTAGGCTGAATCAGTTTATCCTCACAATAATGCTCAAAAAACAGATTCATTATATCGCCACGTCCCATGGAAGCATTTACATCCTCAAGCTTATGCTCTTGTGCCAATTGAATTGCCTGTTCACGTGTCGTGACAGTTGAGAAATCAACACCTGAATATTTGAGAATCGCGTCATTCATCGATAATCTGGCAAAAGGAGGTGTCAAATCAATTTCCGCTTCCTGATAAACTATTTTCGTCGTTCCCAGAACCTCTTCAGCACAATTCGCGATCAAGGTTTCAGTCAGTTCCATCATACCCTTATAATCAGTATAGGCTTGATAAAGTTCGAGGAGAGTGAACTCCGGATTATGCTTGATTGACATACCTTCGTTTCGGAAGGTACGACCAATTTCATAAACACGTTCAAAACCGCCAACTATAAGTCTCTTAAGATATAGTTCCGGTGCGATTCGCAAATACAAGTCAATATCAAGCGCGTTATGATGTGTTACAAAAGGTCTGGCCGACGCACCACCAGGGATTGTATTGAGAATTGGTGTTTCTACCTCGATAAAATCTCTATCATCGAGTTGACGGCGCAGCGACCTGATAATACGGCTTCTTTTCTCAAAAGTATCTTTCACTTCCGGATTCATGATCAAATCAAGATAGCGCTGACGATATCTTGTATCCATATCCTTAAGACCATGATATTTCTCCGGCAGAGGGCGCAAAGCTTTTGCCAGGAGCTTCCAGCTCTTAGTTTTGATTGATATCTCGCCACGCTTGGTGCGGAACGCTTCGCCCTCAATACCGACAAGATCGCCAATATCCAGTCTCTGCCACTCACCGTAAGAATCTTCACCAAGCTCGTCTATCTTAGTAAAAAGTTGTATTCTGCCGCGACGGTCAACCAGGTCACAAAAACTTACCTTACCCATACCGCGTTTACTCATTATACGGCCGGCAAGAGAGACATGCTGCCCCTCCATCTCTTCAAAATTATTTATGATATCAGAGCTATGGTGACTAACATCATAAGTAACCTGCTCAAACGGATCACGACCAACTGCTGTCAGATCCTGCAGCTTACCCAGTCTTACACGCATCTGCTCATGCATTTCCTGCACAGCATCATTATTTTCAGTATTTTGATTATTTTCCGGATTTATTTCGCTCATTCCGAAACCTCCATTATCTTCCTGTTAACAGCTATTTTAATTCAGGCAAAAGCACCGATAGCGCCGGAGCGTATCGGTGCCTGTTTTCAGCCCAACAGCTCCTGACCAATAATTCAGGAAGGTTTGCCGATCTTGACTATTTTATAGCTGAGAGTACCCACCGGTGTATGAACCTCAACAGTCTGCCCCTTCTTTTTACCGATAATTGCGGCACCTACAGGGGACTCACTGGAAATTCTGTTTGTAAAAATATCTTCTTCTTTGGTACCAACCAGGATATAGGTCATATCCTCACCGGTTCCCTCATCACGAAGTACTATTTGAGAACCAATAGACACCTTGGTCTTGCTGATCTCATCGTCATCGATTACTCTCGAATTTTTCAGGATACCTTCAATTTCCATGATCCTGACTTCGTTCTGAGCCTGTGCCTCTTTGGCATCATCATATTCAGAATTCTCAGACAGATCGCCAAGAGCTCTGGCTTCTTTGAGACGTTCCGCAATTTCAGCAGCGACAACAGTCTTCCTGTTATTAAGCTCCTCATGCAGTTTGTTCAAACCATCATGTGTAAGTTCATACAATTTCTCGGCCATTTTCATGTCCCCTTTCACTAATCAGTGAATCATTATACCAGTCGAATGTCCTACTGAACAGTCTATGCTAAAAATCAACCTCTGCGCTCGCTCTCTTTCTGAATAACATCGTGTGCGCCGCCCTCGACAATACTGGTTGCCGATACAACAACCAATCGAGCTTTTTCCTGCAGTTCAGCTATACTTAGAGAACCACAAGCACACATGGTTGATTTGATTTTTGCCATTGATGTATCAAGGTTATCTTTCAGCTTACCTGCATATGGCACATAGGAATCAACGCCTTCTTCAAAAGCCATTTTCCCGCCGGTATCGCCATCGTCATAACGTTGCCAGTTGCGAGCTCTATTTGAGCCTTCACCCCAGTATTCCTTGACATATGTGCCATTGACCATCATTTTACGTGTTGGACTCTCATCAAAACGGGCAAAATAGCGCCCAAGCATAATGAAATCAGCACCCATAGCCAGCGCCAAGGTCATGTGATAATCATAAACAATTCCGCCATCGGAGCAAATTGGCACGTAAATACCGGTCTCGCGATAATAATCATCTCTTGCTTTTGCAACTATTTGAACAGCCGAAGCCTGGCCGCAGCCGATACCCTTCTGCTCTCGTGTTATACAGATTGAACCACCGCCGATCCCAACTTTCACAAAATCAGCGCCGGCATCAACCAGATAGCGGAAGCCTTCAGCGTCAACAACATTTCCAGCGCCAACAAGCACATTAGAGTTATATTCATTTTTGATCCATTTGAGAGTCTCTGCCTGCCACTGGCTGAAACCATCAGAGGAATCGATACACAGTACATCAGCACCGGCGTCTACAAGTGCCGGGACTCTATCGCGATAATCGCGCGTATTGATACCGGCACCGGTAATCAATCGTTTATGTGAATCAAGCAGCTCCGTCGGATTTTCCTTATGCTCGTCGTAATCTTTACGGAAAACAAGTGCGACTAAACGACCATCACTACTAACAACCGGTAGCTGATTAATCTTGTGATCCCAAATAATATCATTAGCTTCGCTAAGAGTAATACCTTCTTTCGCGTAAACAAGATGGTCAAGTGGAGTCATGAAATCACGAACCTTAGCGGATGGATCCAATCTGGAAACTCTATAGTCGCGACTGGTTACAATTCCCAGCAATTTGCCATTTGGCGTACCATCGTCGGTAATAGGCACTGTGGAATGACCTGTTCTGGCTTTTACAGCAAGAATGTCCTCAAGTGTAGCATCCGGTGTAAGATTGCTGTCACTGGTTACGAAACCGGCCTTGTACTTCTTAACTCTGCGCACCATGGCAGCTTGATTCTCAATGGACTGAGAACCAAAGATAAAAGAAATGCCGCCACTTCTTGCCAACGCTATCGCCATTCCATCATCTGATACGGCCTGCATTATCGCAGAAACAACAGGTACATTGAGCCTCAGTCTGCTCTCTTCTTCCCCTTTGCGATACTTCACTATAGCAGTTCCCAAATTGACATTATTGGGAGTACAATCACTTGTAGTCAAATTGGGAATAAGCAGATATTCACTAAAAGTTCTTGATTCTTGTTCGAAAACCTGTGCCATTTTTGCCCTCCTGGTGTTTATTGTTGGCCGCGGCGATATTCCATAGCCGCTCTTACAAAACTCTCAAATAGCGGATGTGGTCTTGTAGGTCTTGACTTGAACTCCGGATGATAGATAACGCCAACATACCACGGATGCTCAGGATACTCAATAGCTTCAACCAGATCCTGTTCATAGAGCATACCACTGAAAACCAAACCGGCCTCCTCAAGTCTGTGTTTATACTCAAGGTTAAACTCGCGTCTGTGATGATGTCTCTCAGAAACAGTTTCTGAACCGTAAATTCCGGCAAGCCTGGAATCCTGCTTCACTTTGAAATCCTGGGCACCACGACGCATTGGCAAATCAGCTGTGCAACTTACGGTACCATCAAATTGAGGCAAAATAAACAGCTCAGGTCCATCCTGTTCGGCTTCGCCGCTGTGTACATCTTTTATACCGGCCAAAGAACGGGCAATCTCAACAACTGACATCTGCATGCCAAGCCCAATACCAAACAGAGGAATTTTATTCTCACGCGCGTATCCGGCAGCTATTATCATACCGTTCATGCCACGCGGACCAAAACCGCCCGGAATAATTACTCCATCAACACCTTCAAGATACTGTGAGGCACCATTCTTCTCAACATCCTCACTGCTAACCCAGCGCAGATCGACCGATGTACCTCGTGCAATACCTGCATGCTGCAAGGCTTCCACCACACTAAGATAGGCGTCGTGCAATGAAACATATTTGCCAACGAGAGCGATATCAAGCGTTCTATTCACAAGACTATGTTTATGAACAAGCTGCTGCCAATCTGACAAGTCGGGCTCAACAAATTGGGCAACACCAAGCTTGCGACAAACAACTTTTGCCAGCCCTTCTTCTTCAAGAACAAGCGGCAGCTGATACACTGAATCAATGTCAAGGTTGGGAATAACACAATCGCTGTCAACATTACAAAACAGAGCGATCTTATCACGAATACTCTTATCAAGCTCCATTTCGCTTCTGCACACGAGAACATCAGGTTGAATACCAAGAGCCAGCAGTTTCTGCACGGAATGCTGAGTCGGCTTAGTTTTTATCTCACCAGCCTTACGCAGATATGGAATCAGCGTAACATGAACGAAGAGTACATTTTCTCTACCAACCTGATTACGCACTTGTCTGATAGCTTCAAGGTAAGGCTGACTCTCCATATCCCCTACAGTACCGCCGATTTCGATAATAACAACATCTGGATGTTCCTGCTGGGATACATTAAAAATATGTTCCTTTATCTCATTGATAATATGTGGGACAACTTGAACCGTCGAACCCATATAGCCGCCTTCACGCTCACGCTGTATGACGTCACGATAGATCATGCCGGAGGTGATGTCGCACTCTATGGTCAGATTCTCATCTGTGAATCTCTCATAATGCCCAATATCCAAATCTGTCTCAGCAC